>DATKJJ010000001.1:0-3371 GCA_035543695.1 Gemmatimonadales bacterium
ACCTACCTCCGCCGCGAGCTCAGCGCCGCCTCCGGCGGTGAGCTGGTCGGCGTGGAGTTTGGCCCGGAGACCCTGCGCCGCCGCCGCCTGAAAAATCTGCCTGGCTTCCCCTACGGTGTACGCCGAATCCTCGACAAACACGTCGCAGAAGGCGGCCAGCCGCTCGCGCGCCACCCGCGGGATCGTCCGCTGAATCAGGAGCTCGAGATATTCCTTTCGCCGCTCCCGGAATTCAGGCGGAATTACGTGAGCACCCAAGAAGGTTGCCACCAGTCGTACCGGCTGCTCCGCCGCCAGCCGTCGGTAGACCCGGAGTAGCTTGTGCTCATTCTCCTCGTCGAGTCCGTATCCGCTTTTGCACTCGACGGTGGTGATGCCCAACGCGAGCATCTCCTGCAGAAACCCCTTCGCCCGGTTCGCCAGCTGGTCTTCGCCAGCGGCACGAGTCGCCCGTACCGTAGAGAGAATTCCGCCGCCGGAGCGGGAGATCTCGAGATAGCTCCGGCCCAAGCTCCGTTGCACGAACTCGTCCGCTCTCCAGCCGGCAAAGGCGAGATGCGTGTGACAGTCGACCAAACCGGGAATAACCAGCCGCCCGCCGGCATCGATCCGTTCGGCGGCCGCATAGACTTCCGGCAGGTCTTTTTGGGTGCCGACCCAGGAGATTCGTCCGCTCGAGTCCCAAGCCATGGCAGCATCGGGGATGACATGCGCGTCGCCCTGCCCGCCTTCGGCACCGCAGGTGGCGAGCTGCCGGATATTGGCGAGAACCTTCATGGAGGAGCTTATGGTCAACCGCCCAGGTCGTTCACCATAGGCAGATCGACGCCCCGCTCCTTCGCCGTTTCAATGGCCAGATCGTATCCGGCATCGGCATGACGCATCACTCCGGTGCCGGGATCGGCGGTGAGGACCCGACGCAGTCTCCGGTCGGCCACGTCGGTCCCATCGGCCACGGCCACCATGCCGGCATGAATGGAATAGCCGATGCCGACGCCGCCGCCGTGATGCAGCGAGACCCAGCTGGCGCCACAGGCGGTGTTCAGCAGCGCATTCAGCAGCGGCCAATCGGCGATGGCATCGGAGCCATCCTTCATTCCCTCCGTCTCGCGATTGGGCGAGGCCACCGACCCGGTGTCCAGGTGATCTCGACCGATCACAATGGGAGCGCGCACCCGTCCGCTTTTGACCAGCCAGTTGAAGCGCTCACCCATTTCCGCGCGCTCGCCGTACTCCAGCCAGCAGATCCGGGCAGGCAATCCCTGGAATGCGACCCGTTGCTGCGCCTGCCGAATCCATCGTGCCAACCCGTCCTTCTCCGGGAAGGTGTCCAGCACGGCCTGGTCGGTGGCGGCGATGTCGGCGGGATCTCCCGAGAGCGCAACCCAGCGAAACGGGCCGGCACCCCGGCAGAAGAGCGGGCGGATGAACTCCGGCACAAAGCCCGGGATCTCGAAGGCCGACCGCATGCCCCGATGGTCGGCCACCTGTCCCCGAAGGTTGTTGCCATAGTCGAACACCACGGCGCCGCGGCCCTGCAGATCGAGCATGGCCTGCACATGGACCGCCATGGAATCGAGGACCTTGGCTTCGTAGGCCTGGGGATCTGCCTCCCGAAGCTCTCCGGCCTGCGCCAGGTCGAGGCCGGCAGGGATGTACCCCAACCTGAGATCGTGCGCTGAGGTCTGGTCCGTCACCATATCCGGAACAACCCCACGGCGCAGCAGCTCGGGCAGTACTTCGGCGATGTTCCCGACCAGCCCGACCGAGAGCGCCTGTCCGCGCGAGCGGGCAGACTCGACCTGCTGGAGGGCCGCGTCCAGGCTGGTCTCCAGGCGATCGCAATATCTCGTCGCGACCCGTCGGCGGATCCTTTCCTCGTCGACATCTACTCCCAGGAAGGCCGCGCCATTCATGGTGGCCGCCAGCGGCTGCGCCCCACCCATACCGCCCAGTCCGCCGGTTACCACCAGCCGGTTTTTCAGGGTGCCACCGAAGTGCTGTCGGGCGCACTCGGCAAAGGTCTCGTAGGTGCCCTGCAGAATCCCCTGAGTGCCGATGTAGATCCAGGAGCCGGCGGTCATCTGGCCATACATCGTGAGGCCCAGGGCTTCGAGTCGGCGGAACTCTTCCCAGGTGGCCCACCGCGGGACCAGGTGAGCGTTCGCGATCAATACCCGCGGCGCCTCCTCGTGCGTGGTAAACACGCCGACCGGCTTCCCGCTCTGGACCAGCAGCGTCTCGTCATTCCCCAGACGGCGGAGCGTGGCCACAATGCGTTCGTAACATTCCCAGTTGCGGGCAGCCTTTCCGCCACCACCGTAGACGATCAGCTCATCGGGCCGCTCCGCCACGGCGGGATCCAGGTTGTTCATGAGCATCCGAAGGGCGGCCTCCTGGTGCCAACCGCGGCAGGACAGGGACGATCCCCTCGGGGCAGAGATCTGATGGGACTGCGTCAGCATCGACATAGGGAGCTCTGGAGATGGCCGGATCAAGGCTAGCCTTTCGCAGAATGGGCTGCAACCTTTTGGGCCGCCATACGATCCAATCCCCTCGCGATGACCGAACTCGGCCTTGGAGTGGCGACTCTGGAGCACGAACCGACCGGCAGGACTGATCCGGATGCAGTGGACGCCACGCTCGCCGCCAGCGGAGATGCCAGTGCATTCGAGCGGCTGTACCGGACCCACGTGCCCAAAGTGTACGGCCTGGTTCGCCGCATGCTCAGCGATGACGACGTGGATGAAGTCGCCCAGGACATCTTCGTGCGAGCCTGGCAGAAGCTCGGCACCTTTCGAGGTGAGGCGGCGTTTGGAACCTGGCTCCACCGATTGGCGGTAAACGTGATCCTGGCCCGGCGGGAGACGCTGGGGACGCGGCGCAAGCGATACGTAGAGGGCGACATGGTGTTGGAGACCGTTCCCAGCCGTCGAGCCACGCCCGAGATGTCAATGGATTTCGAGGCAGCCATGGAACGGCTGCCGGAGGGAGCCCGGGAAGTGTTCGTGCTACACGATGTAGAGGGTTACCGCCATGAGGAAATTGCCCAGATGCTCGGTCTTGCAACCGGAACGTCCAAATCCCAGCTGCATCGGGCACGAATGGCCCTGCGTCAGCATCTGGAGCGCTGAGGAGGAATCATGATCCAGGATCCTTGGACCGACCGGCTGTCGGAGTACGTCGATGGAGAGCTGCCCGAATGGGAGCGGCATGCGCTCGAGTCGCACCTGGAGAGCTGCGCCGACTGCTCCCTGACCGTGTCCGATCTTCGTCGGGTGGTACGCCGAGCGCGCACCCTCAAGAATCCTCCTCCGGCCACCGATCTCTGGCCTGGCATTGCCGCCCGGATCGGGGCAGGAACGGCCAAG
>DATKJJ010000002.1:0-2396 GCA_035543695.1 Gemmatimonadales bacterium
TCAAATCGCACCGTCGGGGAGAAACCCCGTATCTCGAACGACTCGACTTCACTGGCTCAGCGGTGCCGTCAGCAGCTGAGCTGGCACAGCTCGAGGCCACTGGTACGGACCCGGTCAATACCATCCACGCTTCATCGGGTGAGATGCGATTTACCGCGTTCACCGGCTTCGACAAGATCGGTTGGAGAGAGGCCGGTTTCGAGAAAGTCGCTACGATCGCTCCGAAGCAGGGCGATGATCAGGCGATGTGGCCCAGCTATGGCGTTGCGTGGTCCGCGCTGGTTCGACAGTACCGAGAGCGGGCGGCCGGATAAACTCGACGGCATATTAGGACCCAGGGCCGAGTTCCCCGTCAGCGTTTCGAGCAGTACCTTTGGTTATCCCTTAATAAGCCGTACCATGGCAGCGAAGCTCACCCTGCGTCGGGGCATGACCGCCTTCTGTGGCCCCATTGTCGCCCTCCTGCTGGTGGGCTGCGATGCCGGGACCCTCATTGTCATCAACAGCTGTTCCGGCGTCCTCGCCGTGGTGATAACAACCCACCAGACCGTGGTGCGAGTGGGCGAGACGGTCACGCTCGACGCCAATTTTGGTTCCCCGGAGTGCGTCCCGGCAGGTATTACCACTCACAACTGGCGGTGGTCGAGCAGCGATACCTCGGTCGCGCGGATCGATTCGTTGAGCGGACTGGTGGAGGGCGTTGGTCCCGGCGACGCCATCATCTATGTGCACCACGCGCAGAACAGCGAAGTGGTAAGCAGTACCGACCTGACAGTGGTGGCGAACTAGGGAGAGTCTTTCACTCCGGAGAGATCTACGGCATTCCGACTTCCACGCATGCGCGTGGGGCTCGTCGTCCTCCTCATGGCCTGTACTCGCTGGGAGACCTATGAGGTGCCTCCGGCGCCGGAGCCTGACTTGCCATCCTACGTGCGCGTCTCTGCGCCGGGCCGGTCATCCGCTGTGCTGGTGCACCCATTCGTGCGGCTCGATACCCTCTATGGCCGCTCCGGAGGAGACACGCTCGGCTTTGCTTTACCGGTCGTGGGGCAGGTCGAACGGCCGCGACTGGACGGGCTCCGCACCGCGGCGGTGGTGGTTGGCAGCCTGGGTGCCTGGATCGGGCTAGGCTTGCTGATGGCAGCCCGGGAGGAATAGGAATCTCGCTGCGGCCGCCTCGGCCCAACAAGCGCATGTAGCTGGCGGGCGCTTCAGGTCGAAGGAACGTTAGGGTATGCACAAAATGAGCAGTGGCCGCGGCTGATGCGCGGTCCGTTAGGCTGCCCTAAGAGGTGAGGTCTCAATGCCCAACTCAAAACGCATTGCCGGCCTCGTCGGTCCAACTCTGGTGGCGATGATAGTTTCTGAGTTTCCGCTTGTGCAGCCGCATCTCTACGACGCCCAGATACCACCCGTTGTCTATCTCTCCGGCGTCCTGATGTTTGTCGGGGGCCTGGCGATTATCCAAGCGCATAATCACTGGGCTCGTGACTGGACCGTATTGGTAACGCTATCAGGTTGGTTTGGGCTTGTGCTCGGCCTCTTCCGAATGTTCGCTGCCGGTGCCTACCAGCGACAGTCCGCCAGTACCAGCACGACCGTGTTCTTGGTCCTAGAGGCCTTCTTGCTGACCATCGGGCTCATCATGACCTTTAAAGCATACAGCCGCGGCGGCAAGTAGCGTCCGTCGTGCGATGGTATGGGGCAGCTTAACCAGCGCAGGCAGCCGACAAGCGCGACGAGCCGGGCTCTGCCCTCCTAGTCACCCAGATCCCCGGGGGAACATGGACATCAAACCGACGCTGTTGGCCATCTCCAACGATGCGCGCGCCTGGCTGAAGGCGTGGGCGCAAGACTTCACCGAGGCGGAGGCCAGACTACCGGTGCCAGGGAGCCGCGCTCCGAATCCACTGGCGTGGCAGCTGGGCCATATCGCGTGCGTGGAGGACGACGTCGCGCAGTTGTTCACGCTGGAGGAACGCCCCGAGCCGCTCGTGCCACCCACCCTGCGATCTGCATGTGCCACGGGGAGCCCGGCACCCGATGAAAAGACAAAGTATCTCTCGCTGCCGGAGCTTTGGGCGCTCCTTGAGCGGACGCATGCGCACCTACTGGCGATCCTGGATGCCGCCGAGGACGCTGACCTCGATCGCCCGCCGCGTGTCGCGAATCCGTACTTCCGCTCGCTGGGTCAGGGAGTCTACGAGGCGGCCTTGCATGAGAACTACCATGTGGGCGAGATCGCGGCCGTGCGTAAGGCGCTCGGGAAAGCACGGATCGGGTAAGGTGGGGCGGGTGGACATCATCGACCGAGGTGGAGGAGCCACACCGCCTAACAAGCGCATGCAGCTGGCGGGCCGCTCCAGGTCTAAGGAACGTTGGATAGTGTGCAATGG
>DATKJJ010000003.1:0-4877 GCA_035543695.1 Gemmatimonadales bacterium
AATGATGCTGTTGACAACGGATGACCCCTTAACACCCCTCAATAGCACAAGGGACAGCAGCAGGATGATGAACGCGGCGGGCAGATTCATAAACCCACGAACGCCTTCGGAGGAAAGTTGAAAGGGCGAATGCGAAAACTCGTAAGGGATCTGAACATGGAAAGCATTCAAAAGTAGCTTATTCAAATACTCGGACCACGATGTCGCTACCTTTGCCGAGGCCACGCCATACTCCAGCACCAGGTCCCACCCGATGATCCAGGCAATGAACTCACCCAGGGTGGCATATCCATAGGTGTAGGCGCTGCCCGCCATCGGCACCAGCGACGCGAACTCGCTGTAGCATAGCGCGGCAAAGATGGACGCCACCCCCGCCAGCACAAACGAAAGGATCACTGCCGGTCCGGCATTCTGGGCGGCGACGGTTCCGGTCAAAACGAAGATTCCGGTACCAATGATGGCGCCGACCCCGAGCGCCGTCAGGTTCACCACACCGAGCGCGCGCTTGAGACTATGGTCTGCGGCGGCTTCGGCCTGGAGCGCTGTGACGCTCTTGCGTCGGAAGAGGCCGTTCACGCCGATCTCTTCAGTGATCGGCTGTCCCGCTCCCGCTGCAGCATGCTGTGCTTGGCCCCGTAGCCGAAGTAGATCGCGAACCCGATCACAAGCCACACGATGAGACGAAGCCAGGTGTCGGCGGGAAGCGTAGCCATGAGGCCCAGACAGCAGATGATGCCCATGATCGGTACGAACGGCACCCAAGGCGTCCGGAACGGCCGGTCGAGATCGGGCCGGGTCTTTCGGAGCACTAGGACGCCGGCGCACACCAGCACGAAGGCAAGCAGGGTACCGATGTTGACCAGTTGCCCCAGGAGCTGCAGCGGCAATAGTCCGGTGGCAAATCCCACCGCGATACCAGTGAAAATCGAAGACATGTACGGGGTTCGGAAACGGGGGTGCACCTTGCCGGCCCAGTGGCCCAGCAGACCGTCGCGCGACATCGAGTAGAACACCCGGCTTTGGCCCAGCAGCATGACCAGCACCACGGACGCGAGGCCTGCGACCGCGCCAACGTCAATCAGCACGCGAGCCCAGTGCGGCGCCCCCACTTTTTCGACCGCATAGGCAACCGGCGCCGCGACGTTGAGCTCGGTATACGGAACCATACCCACCAGCACGGCAGAGACCAGGACGTACAGAGTAGTGCAGATGACCAGCGAGCCGAGAATCCCGATGGGGAGGTCGCGCTGGGGATTCTTGGCTTCCTGCGCCGCGGTAGACACGGTGTCGAACCCGATGTACGCGAAGAACACGAGACCCGCACCCCGCAGAATGCCGGAGACGCCGTAAGTCCCCCACTCACCGGTATTGGGTGGAATGAAGGGGTGCCAGTTGGCCGGATTCACGTACTTGAGCCCCACCGCCACGATCAGCAGCACGATGAGGACCTTGAGGATCACGATGACGTTGTTGACCGAGGCCGATTCCTTGATGCCGATGACGAGGATGGTGGACATCAGCGCGACAATGAACACCGCGGGAACGTTCAGGAGCGCACCGGTGAAGTTGAGCCCTTCGTGGGCGCATCCGGCAACCGCGCGAGTCAGCTCCCCTGCGGTACACCAGCGGGTGGGCGAGTTCGTGAGGTGCGCTGGAAGGGTGACCCCGAACAGCTTGAACAGGTCGACCAGGTGACCCGACCAGCCTACCCCGACGGTTGCGGCACCGGCGGCATATTCCAACACGAGATCCCAGCCGATGATCCAGGCGACCAGCTCCCCCATGGTCGCATAGGAGTAGGTATAGGCGCTGCCGGCCACCGGCACCGCAGCCGCCATTTCCGCGTAGCAAAGCCCGGCAAAGGTGCACGCGATCCCCACCAGAATCATGGAGACCGGCACCGCAGGACCGGCGTGGAGTGCCGCCGCCTGACCGGTGAGCACGAAGATACCGGCCCCGATGATCGCCCCGATTCCCAGCGTGGTGAGGTTGAGCGGTCCCAGCTTTCGGTGAAGGCTGTGCTCGCCGGTTGCTTCCGCCTCGGCCCGAAGCGCCGTGATCGACTTGGTGGCCCAGAGATTCATCGGCCGGATCCTTGGTTAGAAAACGTGAGCGGGACTAGGAAGGCTACTACGCGCTGTAATTCGGGGCTTCCCGCGTGATCGTCACATCATGCGGGTGTGATTCTCTGAGTCCGGCGCTGGTAACCTGAATCATTTCCACGTCGCATTGAAGCTGCGGGACGCTGCCTACGCCACAGTACCCCATGCCGCTCCGCAGCCCTCCCACCATCTGATACAGCACATCGGCTACTGGACCCTTGTAGGGGACTCGGCCCTCGATGCCCTCGGGTACCATCTTGGAAGCGGCCATTTCCCCTTCCTGGAAGTACCGGTCGGCCGATCCATCCTGCATGGCCGACAGGCTCCCCATGCCCCGGATCATTTTGAACCGCCGGCCCTCGGCCAGAACCGACTCGCCTGGACTCTCTTCGGTTCCGGCCAGCATGGAGCCCATCATGACCGAGGACGCTCCAGCGGCCAACGCCTTGACCACGTCTCCCGAGTACTTGACCCCGCCATCGGCGATGATCGGGACGTCATCGGCTCCCCGCAAGGAATCGAGAATGGCCGTGACCTGAGGCACGCCGACGCCGGTGACCACCCGGGTGGTGCAAATACTCCCGGGGCCGATGCCGACTTTCACGGCATCCACACCCCGCCGAACCAGCTCCCGGGCCCCGGCTTCGGAGGCGACATTGCCCGCGATGAGCTGCACGTCGGGGAACGCTTCCCGCAGCTGATCCACCGTGCTGAGAACACCCTCGCTGTGACCGTGGGCGGAGTCGACCACGATCACATCCACGCCGGCCCCCACCAGGCTGCGGGCGCGCGGAATGGCGTCCGGTCCCCCGCTCACCGCGCCGGCTACCCGAAGCCGGCCGTGCTGGTCCTTGTTAGCGTTGGGGTGCTCCCGTCGTTTGAAGATGTCCTTCACCGTGATGAGCCCCTTGAGCACCCCCTGCGCATCCACCACGGGCAGTTTTTCGATCCTGTGCTTGGCGAGAATTCGTTCCGCCTCGTCGAGTCCGGTGCCGACCGGCACGGTGACCAGTTTTTCCTTGGTCATGACCTCGCGGATGGGCTGGTCGAGGTTGCTCTCGAACTGGAGGTCGCGGTTGGTGATGATGCCGACCAGCCGTCCCTGGCCATCCACGATGGGCACTCCCGAGATCCGGAAGCGCCGCATCAACGCCATGGCTTCCTTCAGGAGGCGGTCGGGACCGAGCGTGATCGGGTTCATGATCATCCCGCTCTCGCTTCGCTTCACCCGATCCACCTCGGCAGCCTGCCGCTCGATGGTCATGTTCTTGTGCAGGACTCCGATGCCCCCCGCCCGGGCCATGGCGATGGCCATCTCCGCCTCGGTAACGGTATCCATGGCGGCCGATACGAGCGGGATATTGAGGGAGATGGTGCGGGTCAGGCGAGTGGCGGTCGAGACCTCACTCGGGTGGACGGTGGAATGCCGGGGAACCAGCAGCACGTCGTCGAAGGTGAGGCCAAGCTTGGGCCGGATCACACTCATGTGCAGCCGACCCTATACACAACGGCCCACCGGTGCCCGGTATGGGCCAGCGGCGGGCCAGAGTTCAATTGGTCCATCTCAAACACTAGCAGTCGTTTGCGTTTTAATCAAGCTCAGCGCATGACGACCGGAATCACTAACGCTCAGCAATCCCTCAGGGCCGCCGGGCTATGGCGAGCAGATGCGCACTGACGCCCAGGAGTGTGGGCTCGGTCTCCAGCGCCGCGATCGCGTCGAGCAGCGTCGCACGGCGGCGCTCCTGGCCAAGCCGCGCGTCTATATCCGGCAGGAGCCAGCCGATCCCTTCTACCGCAAGGGTGGCAGTGGGCTCCAGCCCGGCAGCTGTGCACTCCGCTGCCAACTCTTCGGGCCGGTGGAAGTAAGCGGTAGTGAAGTATGCCGGGTTGCCGGTGGGGTTTCGGTGTCGCCCGTCCTGCCGGTCTCCCGCGGCTATACCCGCGAACACCGGGTCCTCCAGATAGTCGCCCCGGAGACCATCCAGAGTCGAGGCAAAGCGGGAAATGCCCGCGGCAACAATGACGCCACCCGGCCGGCACACCCGGCGGGCCTCGGCCAGAGCCTGAAGCCGGTCGGCCCGCTCGGAGAGATGGTAAAGCGGGCCGAGCAGCAGGACCGCGTCCATGCTCGCATCAGGGAACGGAAGCTCCCGCGCGTCACCCACCTGTGCGCTGGCGAGCACCGCCGTGGAGCTGCTCTGGGATGCGCTGCGGGCCTGCTCGATGTGCAGTGTTACCGGGTCTACCAGGTGAACCTGGTATCCCTGCCCGGCGAGCCAGAGGGCATATCGGCCCGGCCCGCCGCCGACGTCCGCCAACACCGCTGGAGCTGCCGGGAGGTATCGCTCGAGCAGCTGCTGAGTCCGTAACAGCTCGAGCGCGCCCTGCCCGGCAGAGAGCCGATCGCGCTCCAGGCCCCGAGCATAAAAGGCCGCGATCTCGTGCTTCTCGTCGCCCATCAGCTCCTCGGCACGCGCTTATTCTCCCAACGCCCCAACTTCCCGTCGACCATCCTTCGGCCTGGCAAGGAATGTAGCTCGGAGCCGGTCTCTTATTTTTCGGGGTTGCTCAGTAGCGGCCGCGCTGATCAGGCCGTTTTCTTGAGCCGGGATGTCTCTGCGAAGAGGGCCGCCAGGCGGTCGTGGGCTTTCCGCACGGTAGACTGGCGGTTCGGTCCCGACTCCGTCACGAACAGCTGGGTCGGAACATGGATGATCCTCACGCTGAACCCTCCGGTGGGGTTCTCGGTGACCTCAACCGTAAGCTCCTGAT
>DATKJJ010000004.1:0-4540 GCA_035543695.1 Gemmatimonadales bacterium
CTGAGCGGCGGTAGAGCCGCGCCGCCTCCTGCCACCGGCCGGTCTGGGCGAACTGGACGGCCGAATCATGCAGACTGTCAGCCTTGTTCGCGCTGACGATGTTGGGCAGGCGGTACTGCGCCGAACCGGCGGCCGGCAGGCCGATAGTTGCAAGGGGCACAATGGCGATGGAAGTATGACGGGTCAGCGTGGCGTTCATCGGGCACCTCCTGGGGCATGCGGGTCGTGATCGCATCTCGTGCGATATCACGTGAGATAAGGAGCGGTGGAAACTTCTGCCCTGGCCAGGTGCGTTGTGATTGGAGACGCCGAAGGACTTCATCCATGTACATCGACACTCGACCGAGGAGTCGAGGTCTTTGCCACAAGAGACCACCTCATCCCGAAAGGAGCGAAGCGACTGAGGGATCTACTCCAATGGTTTGAGACCTTTCCCGAGTAGATCCCTCGCTGCGCTCGGGATGAGGTGCTTCTCTCTTATCCCTTCCTCCGACCCTCTGCCCATCCGCCCGTGCATCTTCTTGCACCGTTGTGATCTAAGCGGTTACGCAGTGGCATAGCCTTCGCATACTGGACGGCCATTTCCCACTTCCCGGAGGCCGTCATGCAGTACAGGAATGCAGTGGCGTTGATCGCGCTGATCGCGATCGCAGCGCCCGTGCGAGCCCAGACCACGGTCCAACGGGCCGCGGATGTTCTGAACCGTCCCCAGCCGAATCCGGTCACCGAAACCCGTCGAGTTACCACGACGACCGTCATCGTTCCCCAGCGCGAGATCGTGGTGGTAGAGCGGATCCATGGCCGCCGCTACGGCTGGTGGAAGCACTCGCAATATCGGGTGATCACGGTCTATTACGACGGCAGCCGCTTCTATCGCCGCCCCTTCGATCGTCGCGCTCTGCAGAAAGTGGTGGTGTACGAGCGCGCCGGCCGCTATTACATCGACAACGATCAGTGGAAACGGGACCGCAGCCGTCAGTGGGGTCACGACGACAAGTGGCGCGACGACGACGATCGCCGGGACCACGACAGATGGGACGACAAGCGCAGGGGCGATGACAGATGGAAGGGCGACGACAGACGTAAAGACGATCACGATTGGAAGGGCGACGATAAGCGGAACGGCGACGATAAGGGAAAGGGCGACGACAAGCGCAAGGATGACGAGAAGCGGAAGGACGACGGCAAGGACTCGAAGGGAAACAACGGCCATCACTACGGCCAGGACCCTGACAATCACAAGGACAAGTGGCAGTAGGCGGAAGGACGGAACGACAGTAGGACGGTAGGTGGTAGACGAAGGGGCCGGACTCGACATCGAGTTTCGGCCCCTTCGCCGCGCTCAGGGTGACACGCTTCCTCTTTTAACCGTTCCGTCGTCCCGTCGTTCCCACGTTCCGCGCCCGCTCACCGTCCTATCACGAGCTGCTGACTTGCCCCCGGCGCCCGCTCGATCCGCTGAAGAATCGCGCCGCGATCCGACTGGCTGAGGAGCGGCGAGGCTGCGAGAATCTCGGCCCGATGACCCAGCTCCCAGACCTGATTCGGCTTCTGCTGCTCCTGCGCGATCCAGGCCGCATCCAGATACGAGAGCGCCGCTGCGCGGAGATCGCCCCGGGCGAGGGCCCGCTCGGCGGCGTGGGCCATGTCGCCCCGAGCCGCTGACCGGTCTCCGGATGCGTAGGCCAGGGCCGCCGCGCTGGTCAGGCACTGATACCCGATGGAATCCTCCATCGCCCGGAACTCCGCCGACTTCCGATACACCCGGGCCGCGTCGCGCCAGCGGCCGTCGGCCACCATCTTGGCCGCGATCTCATGAAGGCTGTCCGCCTTCACCGAGCTGACAATGGTGGGGAGCCGATATTGTCCGGCCGCGGCACTCGGCAGCCCGGCGGTTGCAAACAGCACCATTGCCGCCGTAATGCGGCTAGCGAGTGAAGCGTTCATAAGGACTCCTCTGAGGCAGAGCGGACAGTCAGTATTTCATCTTGTGCGTCGGGTACGGACTGAAGCTGGCTGCCGGTACCGACCTGCGCAGGGGACGTTCGTCCCATGATTTCACGCCGCCGGCCCCCCATTTCATGACCTGAATCCTGCTGCCGGAGCCTGCGGCCGGGTCCGGAAACCCGCCAGAACAAGACGCGTAGTGCAGGAGTGACCTTACCTGCAGTACCAATCGATCTGGCTGCCGTCGTTCGGGCAGTGGACGCGCTGGTGTCCCCTCTGGAATGGGGCAGCCGCCACGCCTGGCTGGCCGAGAGCCTCACCCGGGTCCGAGAGGCTCGCGGTATGCCGGGCTGTTCCGGGTCGGTCGCCAGCGCCGAATTAGAGGAGCTGCTCCATCTGGACGGTGACGAGCCGGGCTGGCTTCAAGCCGCGCTCGACTCGGCGGATGGGGCCTCCCCGGGAAGTCTCCTGCCGCCAGTGACGACCGCCTCCGAGGAATGTCTCCCCGTGGTCTCCATGCGCTGCGCCCTCGCTGCCGGCCTCGAGATCCTTCGCCGGCTGGACCAGTGGTTGAGCATGCTGGGCCACGTGTGCGACGACGTGAACGCCGGGATGGCGATCTTTCGCCGTGAAGGGCTTCAGCAGGTGGTGCGGAACGAACGATGGGAGGAGCTGCTGGACGATGAGCCGCAGCGCGACCGCCTGCGAGAGCTGATCACCCGCCAGGCCGGACACACCGCGGCCTCGGTTGGATCGATGCGCGAGGACTATGTCGAGCTGGCGCTGTCAGGAGGGAGCTATCGTCTGATCGCCAAGCGCGCGCCGGCCGGGACGCTGCTGCCCGACGCCGGTGTGCTGGTCCTGATGGACCGAGTGGGGCCGGACCTTCCGACTACGCGAGAGCTGCGGGTGAGCTTCGGACTTCGCGGCCGGGAGCCGCAGGTTGCGCTGCTGGCGGCGGAAGGCCTCTCCAACGCTGCCATCGCCCAGCGAATGCGGCTGAGCGCCCACACCGTCCGCCACTATCTCGAGCGGGTACTCGCCCGAATGGGTCTGCACTCACGCAAGGCGCTGGCGCTGCACCTCATGGCCGGGGAACGGGATAAAGCGCTGAATCCGGGCGACCAGTCAAAGCGCTAGAAGAGCTCTCGCACGAGGTGAGCTATTGCGAGTCCCGGGCCAGCCGTGCGATGTCGCTGGCCTCGAGCACGCGTCGTCCAGGGCCCAGCCGCGCGGCGTTCAGCATCGCCCGGCCCATCTCTTCCGTGGTGAGCACCAGATTGGGGAATAGTGCCCTGGCGACCGGCAACAGCGGCTTGGCCAGGATGTAGAAGATTCGATAGCTCGGCGTCTTCGTTTTAATGCCGTGGAGCGGCTGGATGATGCCCGGCCGGAAGAGGTACACGCCGGCAAACGGAAGCTTGGCGAGATCGTTCTCGGTCCTGCCTTTGACTCGGGCCCACATGATGCGGCCCCGCTCGGTGCCATCGGTGCCCCCGCCCGAGACGTAGGTGAACACCATGCCTGGGTTGAGCCGGACCAGCAGGCCGGCAACCGCCAGAGTCAGATCGTAGGTGAGACGGGTGTACTCCGGCTCCTTCATGCCTGCCGAGGACACGCCGAGACAGAAGAAACCGGCGTCGTACCCCTGCAGCTCGGCTTCGTATGGTTGGAGATTCGTGAGGTCGGCGGCAAGCAGCTGCCGCAGCCGGGGATGCCGCTGCTCTACCGGGCTCCGGCCGATCGCCAGGACCTCGGTAACGTCCTCCGCGACGAGGCACTCGCGAAGCACGCCCTGACCTACCATGCCGGTCGCGCCGAAGATTAGGATCTTCAATTAGATCTCCACCGTGAAATCACAGCTACTGCTTGGCCGGCAGATCCACTGAGTTGTCGGCCGCCTGCCCGTAACTGAGAATCATGGTGCGCGCCCGATAACCGGGGGCGGTCACGCGCACGAGCTGGCTGCGGCAGACATCCACCAGCGCCGGATCGAACCGAAGCCGGTAGTGCCCGGTCTGATCGGCAAAGGTCGAAAAGCCGGTACCGAGAACCTGAAGGAAGGCGCCCGGAATGGGCCGCCCGCTCGACTCCATCCGCACGATGCCCTCGATCACGCCCTCGGTCGGTCGCGGGACATCCTGCACCTGGTCGCCGCTGAAGGGACAGCGCATCCCGGCGGCCATGGTGCTCACCGGCAATCCCGCAGAGGTGGGGCCGACGTTCCCGCCCCGGGGCGACTTAGGGCCAAACAGCCGGCGGGCCTCGCTGACCATCGGATCCTCCCGCTCTGCCGCGGTGGCGTTTGCGGCCGGCTTCTCCGGGTGGGGATCGGCTGCAGCCGGTTTGTCGTGCTCGGGCACCCGCACGTCTTTCTTTGCCGGCAGGGCGAGCTCTTTCGGGGGACGACGGAATGCGTCGGCCAAGGCCCGAGGCAGCGGGGGAGGGGGAGGAGGTGGCTTGGGTGCCGGCGGTGGTTTTGGCGCCGGTGGTGGCTTGGGCGCCGGCGCCGGTTTGGGCCTCGGCGGCGGCGCTTTGGGCGGGAGGTACACCATCTGTACTTCCTGCGGCCGGTCCTGAGCCTGGCTACTTC
>DATKJJ010000005.1:0-5027 GCA_035543695.1 Gemmatimonadales bacterium
ATCAGGAAAAACGTCAGTACCAGCTCGATCCCGATTGCCTGACCCAGCGAAACGGAGCTGGCGATCACCGGAACCCCCAGCATGGCGCTGCGCACGGCCGGAGCAGGCAGAAGCATCTTGACCAGGAATGCCGCCAGACAGGCGGCAGCCAGCTGCACCGCGATGTATGCCGCGGCGGAGACCGGGTCGACTCGTCGTCTGAGCAGCAGGCCGATCGTGACCGCGGGATTCAGGTGGCCGCCGGAGATGGTCATGGTGGCGGTGATCATCACCGAAAGCACTATCGCGTGGGCAAGGGCGATCCCGATCAGCCCGATCCCGCTGTTGGGAAAGCCGCCGTTTACGACCACAACGGCAGCGCCCACAAACACCAATCCAAAAGTGCCGAGGGCTTCGGCGGTCAACCGACGAGTGAGTGATGGCATGCGCGAATCTAGGAGCTTACTCGACCCGCCGGAAGAGGAGGCTGGCGTTGATGCCGCCGAATCCGAACGAGTTGCTGAGGAGGTAGTCAGGTTGCAACGGCATTCCGTCGGGATCGACGTGGGACAGGTCGCACACCGGATCGGGGCAGTCCAGGTTGACCGTCGGTGGGACCCAACCACGGTGACTGGCCAGGGCACAGATCGCTGCCTCGATCGCGCCACTCGCTCCCAGCGCGTGACCGTAGTAACCCTTGGTCCCGCTGAACGCCGGCCGGTAGGCGTGCGCCCCGAAGACCTGCTTGATGGATGAGGTCTCGGTGGGGTCGTTGAGCGGAGTCGAGGAGCCGTGCGCGTTGATGTAGCCCACCTCGTGCGGTGCCACTCGGGCTTCGGTCAGCGCGTTCCGCATTGCCCGCGCTGCCTGCTTGCCATCGGGCCGGGGCGCCGTCATGTGATGCGCGTCGTTGGTCAAACCGAACCCGCAGATCTCGGCGTACACCGGCGCACCTCGGGCCAGAGCTCGCCCGCGCTCTTCCAGCACCAGCACCGCGGCCCCCTCGGCCATGACAAAGCCATCCCGCCCCTGGTCGAAGGGCCTGCTGGCATGCCCGGGATCGTCGTTGCGGGTGGACATGGCCCGGATAATGGCGAATGCCCCAAAGCAGAGGGGAGCTAGCGGCGCTTCGGCCCCTCCCGCCACCATGACGTCGGCTTCCCCGCGGGCGATGGCGCGAAACGCCTCGCCGATGGCGATGGCTCCGGAGGCACAGCTCATCCCATTGGTCGAGTTCGGCCCGGTGAAGCCGAACTCGATGGCGATGTTGCAGCTGGCGGCCCCCGCAAAAACCGTGAGGGCCAGGGCAGGATCAACCGCACGAGGGCCTCCCCGCATGAAGTTCCGGTACTGAGTTTCTCCGTGGGCAACACCACCGAGCGCAGTGCCCATGGTGGCACCGATCCGGTCCAGGTCTTCCTTGGCCGGGTCGAGACCGGCGTCGGTCAAGGCCATGCGGGTGGCGGCGACACTGAACTGGGAGAATCGATCGAGCCGGCGAATCCGGCGCTCCTCGATATGATCGCTGGGCGAAAAGTCGGGCACCTCCCCGGCGATCCGGGACTTGAACATGGAGGGATCGAATCGGGTGATGCAGCGAACCGCCGATTCCCGCCGCCGGAGTCCCTGCCACAATCCCTCAACCCCGGTACCGATCGGAGTGATAGCTCCAATCCCGGTGATCACAACTCTACGTTCCCTCATCGGCGCTCCTGTCGCACTTCCAGATACCGCTTTATCCCCGCCAGGGTTCGCGAGGCGATCCCATGGACGAAGACCGGTCCAATGACCCAGTTGGCAGCCGTCCCGCCGATCAGCGGCCAGCGGGGCCCACCCCATTCGTGCACGATGGTGACATCGGTCCCGTCGTCGGTGGGTACCATCTTCCAGACCACGTCCATCCCGGTGGTTATTCCCCGAACGTGCCGGTAGTGGATGGCCGGCGCGGCGTGGTCTATCCACATCCGGGAAACCCACCAGGTGGGATACTTGAGGGGACCGAAAGGACGCCACGCAGCCATTTCTACCAGCGTTTCGGCACCGTTGCCTTCCAACTTTCTGACCCAGCGATAGTGGCTCAGGATCTGGGGCCACCGCTCCACCTCCCCGGCGGCCCTGAATACTGACTCGACGGGTGCCTGAACCCGGACGCGATCCACGGTACGCATCAACCGCTGCCCGGATGCCACGTGGCTACCAACCGAAACCCTGGCCGGTACGCCACCTCTCCGCTGATGCCCGCGCGATCCATGAGGTCGAGCAACTCCCGACGGCTGAATCCTCTGCGGATGGAGGTAACTCCGTCGGAAAGGGTGACCGGATCGAACCCGAGGAGCCGGCCGCCGCACCGGAAAGAAGCGGTCGCCAGGGGATGCCGCCGCAGATCTGATACGATCACCGCCAGCCGGGCCAAACGATTGCAGCACTGAAACAGGCGAATAACCGAGTCGGCGTGCAGGTGATGCGCCACCTGGCTGACCAGGACGACGTCGACACTCTTGTCCCGGATCGGCGACTGGCCCGCGCAGCCGACCATGGTGGCGACCCCTCGCTGCTGCGCCATCCTGGCTGCAACCCGGTTGAGCTCGAGTCCGATGGGGACGAGTCGCATCCCTCTCCGCGCACCCCAGCGCACCGCCATCCGCGGCAGATCGCCCAGGCCGGTGCCCAGATCCAGCAGGGACAAGGTCTCTCCCCGAAACACGTCGCCAAGCGTCCGCTCCAAACCAAAGCGCACCGCCGCGGCGCCACCGAACCAGCGATTGGCCCGCGCAATGTTCCGGAGCGACTCCGCCACCGTTGCCGGATCGGCCGCGGGATCGTCCAGCAGCTCCGTCCCTATTGGACTGATGGTGAGCTCAGCCACTGCTATTCCAAGGCGGCATAACCGCCGCGGTAGTAGAGCAGGGGCCGCCCCTTGCTGGTGCTGCCCCCGGTGACCCGGCCGACGACAATGGTATGGTCGCCGCCGGGATAGTGGGCGACACGTTGACACTCGACGTGGGCCAGGGCGCCGCCGAGCAGGATCAGCCCCTCGGGGCTGATGTGGTATCCGATGCCCTCGAAACGGTCCTCGTGCCTGTCGGCAAATCGGCGGGCCAGAGTTTCCTGGCCGCTGGAGAGCACGTTGACCACGAAGTGATCGACGGCAAGGATCGCGTTGTGCATTCCCGCCTCCCGCTCGACACAGACCGAGATCAGCGGCGGATAGAGAGAGACCGAAGACAGGCTGTTGGCGGTCATGCCCAGGAGCCTTCCGTCGGGTGCCGTCACCGTGATGATGCTGACCCCGGTAGCGAAGCGACCCAAGAGCTGGCGGAACTGTGCGGCATCTACTTCCGGAGTGCTCAAAGGACCATCCGGGCCAGGAAGAGTGGATTCAGGATTTCACGGAGCGGCACAAACCCGCCCGCTACGCCGATGGCGGAGTGAGCCATATCCTGATAGCGCCCAAGCCGGGAGACGCTGCGATTGAAGAACCAGGGCGAGGACATCAGAAAGCGGGTTGCCCGTTCCATGATCCACTTCCCGGCGAAGACCTGCCGCCGCCGCCGCTGATAACGGCGAAGCGGCTCACCGGCGATGCTGTCGGGCAGGCTCAACGCAGGAATCATCGTCTCGGCCACCAGCTCCGCCCCCCGCAAGGCGCTCAGAATTCCGTCGCCGGTAACCGGATCGAAGAAGTCGGCAGCGTCTCCCACCAGCAGGCCGCCAGAAACCGTTACCCTGCCAGACCACGCCGCGAAGGGACCGGTAACCAGAACGGGACGGACGACGCTTCCAGCCAGCACGCGGTCGGCGGCGGCTGGAAATTCCCCCAGGGTTTGCAAAAAGAAATCCTGGGCTCTGCCCTTTGCCTCCTTGGCGCGTTCAGCCGGTACCACCAGGGCGACGTTGACGACGTCCTTGCCGATCTGATTCAATCCCATATAGCCGTTGCGGCCAAAGTGGAGCTCGGCTGAATCGCCCATGTTCCGCACCCCGGACACATGGGCCACGAACGCGACCCGGCGAGGCCGCTGGTGCGTGCGGTGTCCCATGCGACGGGCCACCACAGACCGGAGACCGTCGGCCCCGATGGTCAGACGGGCACGGACCGATCGGCGGCGTCCCCGGCTGTCGCGGAGCACGGCTCCAGTCACCGCTCCCCGCTCGTACAGCAGCTCTTCCACCGTCGTGCGTTCGGCGATGGATGCGCCGGCTTTGCCGGCCACGTCCAGCAGCGCCTGATCGAGGATACGGCGAGAAACCGAGAGTCCCGTGGGGCGGTACGGCCGATGACCTGCCAGAGCAAAGATGCCATGCGCGGTGGCCCCGTGAACGCCGGTGACTTTCATTCCCTCGAGGGCAGCCGCCCCCGCTGCCTCGAGGGTCTCGACAATGCCGAACCGGGTGAGGATTCTCACTGCTTCCGGACTCATGTACTCGGCGCATGGCTTGTCGCGAGGGAACTCGGCCCGGTCTACCGCAACCACGGAATAACCGGCCTCGGCCAGCAGGGCGGCGGAGGCGCTGCCGGCCGGACCAGCTCCGACAACGAGTACGTCTACCTGGCGGGGGAGGTCAGTCAAGCCAGCGCCACACGGCCCAGGCCAGGCCGCCGCTGAGAGCGGTCGCGAGCAAGTTTACGCCGTCGTTGTTCAGCCATACCCATCCAGACTTCCGTTCGGTTCTGGTTTCGCAGCGATGCACTCGCCATTCACTCGGCTGCTGGCAGCGAGGGCACCAGAATGTCCCTTGCATCGTGCCGCCGAGCAGGGAATCCGTGAGCATACCGAGGAAACCTATCAGTATTCCCGCGGGCAGGAGCCGGGCATTTCCCGTGAGCAACGCGGCCGTGGCCGAGACCACTGCCGCACCGGCAAGAGCGCCCGCGTTACCGGCGGCGGTGATCCCGCCGTTGGTGCCGGGCGGCACCGGCTCACGGGACCACAAGAGCCTTGGAGCTGACCGGCTCAGCCCACCCACGGAGGATGCCCAGGTATCCGCCGCAGCGGCGGACAGGGTGGCGGTCACCAGCCAGGTTCTGAGAGCCGGATCGGAGGAGC
>DATKJJ010000006.1:0-7505 GCA_035543695.1 Gemmatimonadales bacterium
CCGCTCACGGCATAGATCACCATGTCGGCAAAGCCGCGGTTCTCCACCTGCACCATCGCTGGAGCATCCGGATTGGGTGCCGGCCGCGAGTTCCCGCCGGCGCAACCTGCGGTCAGAATCAGAACGGAGCCGATGGAAAAAGATCGAAGGAGAGAGCGCATGGAAGCTGCCACCGTGATGCCCTACCGTGAGGAGTTCAGAAGCGCGTTCGAGCAGCTCAATCGCGAGTGGATCGAAACGTACTTCGTGCTGGAAGAAGCGGACCGTGAGATCTTCCGCGATCCCGCGTCCAAAGTGCTCGCGGCCGGCGGGCAGATCTTCTTCGTGCTCGAGGGGAACCAGGTGCAGGGGACCTGTGCCGTGCTGCGGCACAGTGGAGAGGATTTCGAGATTGCCAAAATGGCCGTTGCTCCGTCGGCGCGAGGCCGCGGCTACGGAGACCGTCTGATGGAAGCCGCTATTCGGTTTGCCGCCCGGGCCGGCGGCAAGCGCATCATCATCGTATCAAACACAGTGCTCGAGCCTGCCATCCGGCTGTACCAGAAACACGGCTTCGTTCGGGTGCCGCTGGCCCCGCATGAGCGCTATCAGCGAGCCAACATCCGGATGGAGCGCGAGCTTTCGGCTACGGCGCCCGCCGCGCTCCCCGCAGCAGACGAATGATGAGCAGCAGGACCACCGCCCCAATGAAGGCGACAAAAATGGTGCCGGCAATTCCCGAAGCAGGAGCACTCCAGCCCATCCGGCCGAACAGCCATCCGCCGAAGATGGCGCCCAGGATCCCGATGATGATGTCGCCCAGAATCCCGAAGCCGATCCCTCCCATGACCAACGACGCAAGCAACCCCGCCACTAAGCCGACGATGATCCAGGTCAGGACGTCCACAGAGCCTCGCTAGCGTGAGGGCCAGGATGGTGAGCACGGGCGGTGAGCTGCCCGATAGGAGTATGCCACTTCAGGAATAGGCCGTCTAGCCTGGCGCTGGCACAGTGGGAGGGCATGCAAGTGAATAACGGGGAAGGACTGCTGGTTGCGGCTGCTGGAGACCCGTCCCTGATCAGGAGCGCTCTCCTGCTGCGGCCTGAACCACCGGGTGCTCTCCCGTGTCGCTGTCTACCGAGTCGATCCGGATCACGATGGCGGTGATGTTGTCCAGACCTCCCCGGCGATTCGCCTCGGCCACCATCTGATCCACCCAGGTCTGAGGACCACCTTCAGACCGCAGGATCTGCAGCAGCTGGTCGTCCTCCAGCATTCCGGTAAGCCCGTCGGAGGCCAGCAGGAGAATGTCCCCCTTGTCCAGCGTGCCGAAGTAGATGTCCGGCACCACGTCGATCCCCGCTCCGACACATCGGGTGATCACGTTGCTGTAGGGGTGCACTCGGGCCTGATCTGGAGTGAGTAGCCCGGCATCCACCTGCTCCTGAACATACGAGTGATCCTTGGTGAGCTGCTGGAACTGACCATCGCGGAACAGGTAGGCCCGGCTGTCTCCCACCTGACCGATCAGATAGCGCTGCGGCAACAGCACCAGCACGGTGGCGGTGGTGCCCATTCCCCGCTTGTCCTGCTCCGAGAGGGTGCGCTCGAAGATGGCATCGTTGGCGGCGCGGATTGCGGTGCGAACCCGCTCGCCGGCCTCTTCGTCGGTCAGGCCCCGGACCGAGCCAATTGCCTGGGAGGTGATCCTGACGGCCATCTCGCTCGCCACCTCACCCGCCGCGTGGCCGCCCATGCCGTCGGCCACGATGAAAATGCCGTGGTCGGCCAGCATGAGGTAGTTGTCTTCGTTGCCCGAACGGACGATTCCGACGTCGGTGCGAGCGGCGCAGGTGAAGTGCACGAGACTCCGTTAGTAGGTCGACAACAAGTAGGCGAGAATAGCTATTAAAATCAGCAGTCCGACCACCATGATCGTGGATGGACTCTTTGGTCGTGGTGAGGCTACATGGATCGGGCGGCGCGGGCGTGGCCGGGGCTGGGGGGCCTCGGTCACCTGCGCCATCGATTGATCCGGGTCGCCTGGTGTAGCCGCTGGCTCGGGCGCCGGGGCAGCCCGTGGAGCCTGAACCTCGATCCGGGGCATCATATGGGTGCTGCTGGCTTTCGGGGCCGGCACCGAGTCATCGAGCGGCTCGAACAGAGCTGAAACGTCGCCGAATTTGAGCGTGGTCCCCGGTCCCAACGGCGCCTCTCCGGTCAGCCGCTCTCCTTCGACAAAGGTCCCGTTGGTGGAGCCCAGGTCGGTCAGGATCCATACGGCGTCGCGTCGCTGCAGCTTTGCGTGCATGGTGCTCACGCTCGGGTCGCCGATGACCACGTCGTTGTAGTCTCCCCGCCCGATATTGGCCACGGGAACCTTGATCGGCAACCGGCGCCCCTTGAGCTCTCCGCTGCGAAAGAGGAATGAGGCCAAGGGCGCTGCCGTCGGCGACGGAGGAGTGGGCGTCCGTTGCTCGGCAGTGGGGGCACCAGATGGGAAGCCGTGCATGGTATCGGAGAGCCGGCTGATCGCTCCGGGAGGCGGTGTCGGCGGCTTGGCGGGCTGGGGAGCCGGCGTAGGGGGCCGGGAGGCGGCATCGGCGTAGAAGCGAAACTCGTCATTGCCGATCCGGATCACGTCGGCGCGAGCCAGCAGGTGGGTTTTCCCGCTTCGTTCTCCATTGACGTAAGTGCCGTTGACGCTGAGGTCCACCAGCAGATAACCCTGCGGGTCGGACCGAATCTCGGCGTGCTGACGCGACACGTCGTGGCCGGTTACCACCACGTCCGAGCTGGCGTCCCGGCCGATCCGGAGCGGGGCCTGACCCACATTGTACTCCCGGCCATCCGTAAGACAGACCAACCGTCCGCCGGTGGTGCCGGCTGGCGGCTTGTTGCTCTTGGGGGGCACCAGATCGGCAAAGGCGCCCGAGTCGAACAACTGCGTGCTCCCGCCGCGGGTCGAATCCACCACCCGGAGCTCGTGCTGGCCGATGGCGATCTTGTCGCCGTGCAACAGCGGCGTAGGCTCCGCCCCCAGGCGGACTCCGTTGACCCTCACCTCCGCCTCGGCCGCTGCCGCCCGAATAGCAGCGGAGCCCGGGGGGGTGGCTTGCACCACCGCGTGCCGCGGCTGCACCCCCTCACCTTCCAACACCACTTTATTGTCCGACGCCGATCCGATGGCTGTCTCACCGGCGGCTATGGCATACCGCTCGCCGCCGATTTCGAGATGGATCATCGATGTCCCGAGGAAAATGACGAATCGGAGAAACGTATCCGCCGGTCTGTAGCGAGGCAAGCGATGAGATTACGCGATCTTACGGACCTCTTGACCGCGCAGCTGCAGCTGGTATAGCCGCTGATAGAGCCCCTGCTGAGCCAGCAGCTCCCGATGGCTGCCCCGCTCCCGGATCTCCCCGTGCTGAAGGACCAGGATCTCGTCGGCGTGGAGTATGGTACTGAGCCGATGAGCCACCACGATGCTCGTCCGCCCTACCATCAGCTCGGCGATGGCATGCTGGATCTGCCCCTCGGCCTGGGCATCGACCGAGCTGGTGGCTTCGTCCAGCACCAGAATGGTGGGATCCAGCGCCAGGGCCCGGGCAAAGCTCAATAGCTGGCGTTCACCCACGCTCAGACTCCGTCCCCGCTCCCCGAGTTGGTGGTGATACCCTGAGGGCAGACGCTCTATGAAGCGGTCGGCTCCGACCCGCATGGCCGCCTGTCGGGCCGCTTCGGGTGAGATGGGCGCACCGAGCGTCAGGTTGTGCAGGATGTCGCCCACGAAGAGGAACAGGTCCTGCTGCACGAACCCGATGTATCCCCGCTGCTCCGCGGTAGAGAGCTGCCGGATATCCACCCCGTCGAGGAGAATGCGGCCTCGCTCGGGATCGTAGAAGCGGAGCAGCAGGTTCACGATGGTGGTCTTCCCCGCCCCCGTGTGTCCCACCAGCGCCAGGGTCTGCCCCGGCGAAGCAGTAAAGCTCACGTCGCGCAACACCCACGGCCCCTCGGGGGAGTAGCGGAACCAGACGTTCTCAAACCGAACCTCGCCCCTGACCTCGTGATTCAGGCCCAGCGGACGCTCCGGCTCGAGTACCGTAACCGGCTCGTCCAGCAAGGCAAAAACCCGCTCCGATGATGCCATAGCGCTCTGCAGCAGATTGAACTTCTCCGAAAGGTCCTGCAGCGGCTGGAAAAAACGGCGGGTGAGCTGAATGAACGCCGCCAGGACACCCACCGTGAGGCTCCCCCGAATCGTCCGAAGACCTCCGTAATACAGCAGAAGCGCCGTGGCGACTGCCGTGAGCACCTCCACCACCGGAAAGAAGACGGCGTAGACGGTGATGGAGCGGAGGTGGGCCTGGAGGTGGTCGCGATTGAGCGCGGCGAACTGCTCGGCCGAATCCTGCTCCCGGCCGAACAGCTGGATGACCCGCATGCCCGAGAGGCGTTCCTGCAGATACGCGTTCAGCCTGGCCAGCCGGACCCTGATGTCGCGGAACGCTTCTCGCACTCGGCGGCGGAAGATGGTCGCGGTGAGCCAGACCAGCGGAATGACCGAGAACGTCACCAGTGCCAGACGCCAGTCCACCAGCAGCATCATCGTCATGATCGCCAGGAGGGTGAACACATCGCCGAACACGGTGACCACCCCGGAGGAAAACAGCTCGTTGAGCGTCTCGACGTCGGAGGTCACCCGGGTCATCAGGCGGCCCACCGGGTTTCGATCGAAATAACTGATGCTGAGCCGCTGCAGATGGGTGAAGATCTGCATCCGGAGGTCGTACATGACCCGCTGCCCGACGTAGGCGGTCAGCAGCGTCTGCCCATACTCCACACCGAAGTCCACCAGGAGAGCGGCCAGGAAGATCGCGGCCAGACTGCCGAGCAGCCCGGCATCGTGATGTGGAATGGCGATATCGAGCGCGCGCTGGGTGAGGGCCGGCCCCACCAGCGCCAGCCCCGCGCCGGCCAGCAGAAGCAGGACCGCGAGCCCCGTCAGGCCACGATAGGGCCGCAGGTAGGTCAGCAGGCGGCGAAGCAGCGCCGCGTCATACCCTCGGTCGAGGACTTCGTCCTGTTCGCTCATCGCCTTTCGCGTCTCAGCCTGCGGGTTCCACCAGAGCCGGGTCCTCCACGCCCTTGAGGCCCCGGCGGACCCAGGAGGAGAAGACCAGGAACCCGAATGCCAGAGTGTAGTAACTGAGAGTCAGTCGCCAGACCAGAATGTAGATGGGAGTGAGCTCCCGGGGCACGTAGGATGACATTACCGCGGCCGAGAGCACCTCGCCCACCCCGGACGCGCCGGGAGTGGGAGCGAAGTACAGCAGAAACATGACCAGCGTCTGCACCAGCAGGATGTCGACGAAGTTCGTGTGAATCCCGAGCGCTCGCAGCGCCACATATCCCGCCAGCAGCTTGTTGGCGTGGGAAGGGCCCGAGAGGACGGTGGCCCAGAACAGCGCCAGCAGTCCGCGGAGACTCTTGAAGGCGACCACGCTCTCATGGGCCTGATCGATGCCGGTCTGCAGCTTGGTCAGCCGCGCGGCGAATCGTTGGTTCCGGCGGCCGATCCATTCTGCCGCTCGGTGGATCAGATCTCGAACGAAGCGGGGGAACAGGAGCACCACCGCCATGAGCAGGCCAATCCCGGCGATGATGCTGAGGCTGCCGAGGAACAGATCGAACAGGGACAGGCCCAGCACGTTGCCCCGCTGTCCCAGCGATCGCCCGGCGCCGAACACCACCGCCAACGGGCCCGCGATGGCAAAGAACAGCACGGTGGCCACGAAGCTCATGAAGGTCGAGGTGACCGCCACCGGCAGTGGCACGCCGTGGCGGCGCATGGTGTACATGGTCATCGGCCCGGCGCCGGTATTGAGCGGGGTGATGTAGCCCGCCCAGGCGCCCATGCCGCCGGCTAGGATCAGCCCTTTGAGCGGAGGCCGGGGGTATACATGGCGGGCCACTACCCAGAGCCGAAGTCCTCCCCCGATCCAGTCCATCGAGGCCAGCCCCAGGCCCGCCAGGATCCAGATCCAGTGCAGCCGGCCCAGGGCGGCCAGAAATGCGGGAAGGTTGTTGCCGTAGAGGAGAGTGGCTCCAAAGCCCAGGAGGGAGGCAACCGCGAAGACCTCGAAGCCACGCAGCAGCAGCTTGGGCGTCAGGAGACGGGACATGGATCGGAAGGATAGCGGAAGAAGCGGAAGGAGCGGAAGGAGCGAAATGAGCCGTGAGCAGCGAGTCTTTCCGCTCTGTCCGCAGGTTCCGCTATTTTCCGCTTATGCAATCAGTAATCCGAATCGTCAACGCGCGGCAGAACAATCTCCGGAACATCACAGTCGACCTGCCGCACCGGTCGCTGATCGTGGTGACGGGTCCGAGCGGGTCAGGCAAGAGTACCCTGGCGTTCGACACCCTGTATGCCGAAGGACAGCGGCGATACATCGAGTCGCTCTCTACCTACGCCAAGCAGTTCCTGGACCGGATGCCGAAGCCCCTGGTCGACCGGCTGGAAGGGATAGCTCCAGCCGTCGCCATCGAGCAGCGCAATCCGGTTATCTCCAGCCGTTCCACCGTGGGCACCGCAACGGAGGTCTATGACTATCTCCGGCTGCTCTGGGCCCGGATAGGGCGGTGTTACTGCCGCCGCTGCGGCGGTCCGGTCCGGAAAGACACGCCTGAAGCCGCGGCTGACGAGGTCGTGGCCCAGGGCCAGGGACGGGTTCAGGTGTGTTTTCCGCTGCCGCCGGTGGCCCGCCTGACCCATAGCGCAGTTGTGGAGAACCTCCGGGCGCTCGGCTTTGTGCGGGTGCTGGCCGACGGCACCCCCCATCATCTGGCAGAGCTGCCCCCGGCGCTGGACCTCACCCGGGTGAGCGAGCTGCTGGTCGTGGTCGACCGTCTCGTGGCCGAGCCCGGCTCAGTCGGCCGGATCGGCGAAGCCATTGCCACCGCATTCCAGGAGGGCGAAGGCATCGCGGTGGTATTGCTGGAGAGGACGCCTTCGCCCGACCGACTGCGATACACCGAGTTTCCCGCCTGCAGCCGCTGCGATACGCCTTCGGTGATGGTCACGCCGGCGCTCTTCTCCTTCAACAATCCCCGGGGGGCCTGCGCCCACTGCAACGGCTTCGGCGCTGTGCTCGAGTACGACGAGTCCCTGATCGTCTGCGACCCGCAGAAGAGTCTGACCGAAGGCGCCATCGATCCCTGGACCAAGCCGAGGTACGAGTCTCGCCGCCGTATTCTGCTCGACTTTGCCCGCTCGCTTGGCGCCGATCCCCACAAGCCGTGGTCCAAGCTGAAAGCCGCGCACCGCCGGGAGCTGCTCTATGGTCGCAAAGGGCGATTCGTCGGCATCTTTCCCTTTCTGAAAGGACTCGAGGAGAAGCGCTACAAGCAGTACATCCGGGTCTTCCTCCGCCAGTACCAGCTCGCCAAGACCTGTGAAGACTGCGGCGGTAGCCGACTGAACCCCGACGCGCTGGCGATCCGGATCGG
Source organism: Gemmatimonadales bacterium (assembly GCA_035543695.1). Taxonomy (GTDB): domain Bacteria; phylum Gemmatimonadota; class Gemmatimonadetes; order Gemmatimonadales; family GWC2-71-9; genus CAVVWJ01. The sequence goes on from DATKJJ010000006.1 coordinate 7,493, forward strand.
GCAGGACACCATC
>DATKJJ010000007.1:0-2235 GCA_035543695.1 Gemmatimonadales bacterium
GATGATGTGGGGGTTAGGCCCGGGAGGTTCACGCGGTCGAGAGACAAGAGATCTGCGCTTGCGCGGGAGAAGGGTCGACAGGTTAGTTAGAGGAGGAGACCGCGCGGGGTGCGCGGCCCGAAATCTGAAATGGTGCCGTCATGTCCGACCGGCCGCGTGGCCCGCTCTCCCAGATCGCCGTCGGAGTCGTCGTCGCCGCTCTCGTCGGCGGGTCCTCCCCGTGGTGGTGGAATGAGCTGAAGGCGCGCTTCACTTCCCAATCACCACCGACCACAGTGCAACACGCTCCGGCTCCCAATCCTCCTGGTCCGGCCGCGGCTCCCGCCGATAACTACAGCCAATCCGACTACGAGGCGGTTCAGTCAATGTACGAAAGGCGTCAGAACGCCAAGACTTGTGTTGACGTGAAGCGTCTCACGAGCCGGATGCAGCAGTATTTCGGCAACCAGCACCTCGTCCCTCCCAAGTTCGTCGACACGATTCGCTATCCCGCTCCTGTGCCCAAACCCACCATTTCGGATCTGGCCAAGGATCGGATTGCGCGCATTAAGGATGCGAGGCCGAAATGCTTCCCGTAGGTCAAGGGAACGAGGCGAGAGGGCGGCGCCGAGTAGCATGTGGCTCACCCCGAGGATCCGCTCAGCCTTCGTGGACGATCGCAGGTGCTCCCATGACATGTAACGACACCACCGGGCACCCGATTGGCGCGGACGGCGCCTAGGCACGACCTGAACGGTTCACGACGGTGGCGCTCCTCAAGACAGTCTTTTGGCAACGGTTGGACCTCCCTGGATCAGAGGTTGCTCAACTCAGGGAGGAGCCTGACGCCTGGGTGATCGAAGGACTTGTGCTGGTGGCCGTCGATCAGGTACCCGCCAGGCTCGAGTACCGGGTGCAGTGCGACCGCTCGTGGCGGACCACTATCGCGACGGTCCAGGGCTTGGTGGGTGAGCGGCTGGTGGCCTGCGATATCCATTCCGACACCCAGGGATACTGGTGGCTCAACGGAGTCCAGGTCCCGTCCGTAGACGGCGCGGTGGACGTTGACCTCGCGTTCACCCCTGCGACCAACATCCTGCCACTGCGCCGAGCTCCGCTCGCGGAGGGCGAGACGATGGCGGTCCGCGCCGCTTGGCTCACCTTCCCGGCCTTCCGGCTGGGACCGCTCGATCAATCCTATCAACGCTTGAGCGACCATCGGTACCACTACAAGAGCAGCAGCTTCGAGGCCGAGCTGCTGGTTGACGAGCTAGGCCTGGTGGAACGCTACGGCGAGGTGTGGATCGCTAAGGCGAGCGTATGATTCGCGTCCGTCCGGCAACACCGGAGAATGCCGCCGCGTGGCTCCGGATGCGGGGCGCGCTCTGGCCGCACCACGAGAGCGGATCGCACGCCGGCGAGGTGGAGCAGTACTTCGCAGGGAACCTCCACATGCCGCTCGAGGTGCTGCTGGCCTTCGACGAGAACGGTGCCGCCGTCGGCTTTGCGGAGCTGTCCATTCGGAGCTACGCGGAGGAGTGCGAGACTGACCGGGTCGCTTACCTGAAGGGATGGTATGTCGCACCCGAATGTCGGCGGCGCAGCATTGGGCGCGCGCTGATCGCAGCGGCCGAAGAGTGGGGGATCAGACAGGGATGCACCGAGTTTGGCTCCGACGCACTGCTCGAGAATGAACTGAGTGCGGTGGCCCATCGGGCACTTGGGTTCGAGGAGACCGTCAGACTGCGGTGTTTCAAGAAGGTCTTGGGTCGTGAGTCATAGGCCATGAGTCATGAGCCGTGAGTCTCGCCCACTTTCCAGGAGCCTTGAGTTGAAACACTTCAGCTCCACGCCGCTAAGACTCTCCGTCGTGGCCTTTCTCGCGCTGAATGTCTGTGGCATCACTCACCTCGAAGCCCAGGCGAGCGCTCTCGGCCTGACCCGCTGGCAGGCGGAGCTGCCGACAAAGCAGCAACATCTTTCCTCGTTCGCCGACAAACTCGAATACGCCCTTCCGGAAGACTCGACTTCAAAGACACACTCGCACACCTTAACTGGACTTCTGATCGGGAGCGCCATTGGCCTCGCCGCAACGGGCCTCTTTCTGGCGGCGTTCTGTGGAGATCCCGATACCGAATGTGGGGCCGATGAATATGGCCGGGCAATTGTGATCATAGCTGTCCCCGCCGCAGCCGCGGGAGCCTTGATCGGTTCCCTGATTCGCACCGGGGAATAAAACTGTCGCGAGGAGGGCGT
>DATKJJ010000008.1:0-2497 GCA_035543695.1 Gemmatimonadales bacterium
TGGCCGACGGCCAACGGTTTGTCACCATGGCAGGGCGGGATCAGGCAAATCTGGTGGTCACAACTCCGGAGATCTGGGAAGGCGGACGCTGGATCGAGCTTACCGGAGCCGGTGACCTGGAGATACCTTACTATCCCCGCAATTTCATCGATCCGAAGGACGGCAGGATCTTCAATGCCAGCGAGCGGACCCAGTCGCGGTGGTTCGATCCTGACGGTATCGGAGTAGGGGGGGGCCGGGGGAGCTGGACCAATGGCCCCGTTCACAAGTTTGGCTTTAACCGGGACTACGGCTCAGCGGTTATGTACGAACCCGGTAAAATTCTCGTGGTAGGCGGCGGCGGCAATCTAAGCTGGCCCACACCGGACAAGAAAACGGATGTGCCAACAGCGACTGCCGAAATCATCGACCTCAATTCAGCCAGCCCGACGTGGCAATTCACCGGGTCGATGGCCATTCCCCGGCGGCACATGAATGCGACCATTCTTCCCGATGGTCAGGTGCTGGCTACGGGCGGGACCAGAGGTGGCGGGTTCGTAAACATCGACCGGGGACTTGCAGCGAGGGAAGCCGAGCTATGGAATCCCGGCACTGGGCAGTGGACCACACTTGCCGCGAACAGCGTCATGCGAGTTTACCACTCGGTATCGATGCTGTTGCCGGACGGAACAGTGCTCCACGGCTCGAGCGGAGATGCGATGGCGGGACCGGTGCCGGTTCCTTCCGAGCGAAATCATGAGATCTTCTCACCCCCGTATCTCTTCAAAGGGGCCCGGCCGGCCATCAGCTCGATGCCCTCGACCGTTGGCATCGGGCAACGGTTCTCTGTTGTCACTCCGAATGCGCAGCAGATTACCGCGGTGCGGTGGATCAAGCTGGGGGCGGTCACTCACGCGTTCGATGCCGGGCAGCGGGCCAATACTTTGAGCTTTGCAGCTACTCCGACTGGAGTAGACGTTACCGCTCCCAACCGGGCTGAACTGGCTCCGCCTGGGTATTACCTGGTGTTTATTCTCAATCGAAATGGTGTGCCCTCTGAAGGGAAGGTCATCAAGGTTCAGTAATTGCTATCAGTGTTTGCCGGAGTTCGTGAGCGAGCGGATTCCGGCAAAGACCGCCAGCCCGACCCCGGCTGCGAGCAGGGCGCGAGCCGGCGAAAGGGCAGTCTGGGTATAAATGCTGGAGAGCATGACGTGGCCGCCATAGCTGCCCCGCTCCACACCCTCCTCCCCAGCAGAGTGGTACAGATTCCCTCCGGTTTGCTCTGCGGGCGCATCGGTCCGTTGAGCATCGAACATCGCCCGCTCCATGTAATAATCGGTCAACCGGGGGAGTGCCGCCCCCAGTGCAGTGAGCACCCGGCCGCCTCCTCCAATGGTGATATCACGAATGGGATGCTCGGCGGCGCGCAGAACGGCGTTGGCCACTACTTCCGGCGCATAGACGGGAGCCGGAGGCTTGGGCTGCACCTCCATGTAGTTCTTCGCGTGCTGGAAGTAGGGGGTATCGATCGCTGACGGCTTAATGAGCGTCACCGAGATGGGAGCGCCTTCCTCCTCCAGCTCCATCCTCAGAGCATCGGTAAATCCCTTGATGGCGTGCTTGGAGGCGGAATAGGCACCCTGTAAGGGGATCGCGCGATCGGAGACGACGCTGCCGATATTGATCAAGGCACCTCCGGTCGCCTTCAGTCGCGGGACTGCTGCTCGAGTTCCATGCACCATTCCCCAGAAGTTCACCTCGAAAAGCTGGCGCATGTCTTCCAGGGCAACTTCCGTCAACCGCCCATAGAACGAGACGCCGGCGTTGTTGACCCAGGTGTTCAGGGAGCCGAAGTCCTCGATGGCAGAGGCGGCGAGCCGTTCGACGTCATCCGGATTCGAGACATCGGCAACGACGCCCCGGGCGGTGCCCCCACTCTCCTCGATCTGGGCTACAATCTCCCGCAGTCCAGACTCATTCCGAGAGCAGAGGACCACCCGGGCCCCCCGTTCGGCGGCGCGCTTGGCCGTGGCCAATCCAATACCGCTGGTGGCCCCGGTGATCACCATGACCTGCTCCTTGAGCGGCTTAAGTCTGATCTTCATGCCCCCTCCTCCAGTGATCCGTTCGCCGTTGCCTCACGAAGACACGTTCGCTATGGCGGACAAGCACTTTGCGCCTGAGACCTGAGGTTGAATTTAGCCTCTCCGGGAGAGATCTTGGTGCGATGATACGTGTCACTGGAGTGCAGCCCGAGTCCATCGCCGCCCAGCTGGGCCTGCGGGAAGGCAGCGAGCTTCTCGCGGTCAACGGGCGTGAGCTGGACGACTTCCTGGACTGGGAGTTTCTGACCGCAGAAGAAGAGTTTGTGCTTCACGTCCGGCAACCGGACGGAGAAGAAATCGAATTCGAGATCGAACGGCCACTGAATGAGCCGATGGGCGTGGCATTGGAGCCCCCCCGCATCCGCCGCTGCGCCAATCGGTGTGACTTCTGCTTCGTGGACGGCCTGCCC
>DATKJJ010000009.1:0-3049 GCA_035543695.1 Gemmatimonadales bacterium
AAGGGCAAACCGATCGGTTGGCTTTTCGGCTTGTACCTGATTTTTGCAGGGGTGGAGCGCTTCCTGGTCGAGATCGTGCGGGCCAAAGACGACCGGTTTCTGGGTCCTTTCACCCTAGCTCAGCTCACCAGCGTGATCCTGGTCCTGATTGGGGCCGCTCTATTGACGCTTTGGAGAAGGGGCGAGGGCCCCCTGCCCGGCTTCTACTTGGAAACTGGCAGGAAGCCGTCGCCGTCAAAGATTTAGTCGCCTGCGTAAGCTTCTATATCGTCGCCACTTAGCTAAATCTTTCGAATTTCCGTACAGCATCTTTACGACTTTTGCACCTCAGCTGTGCTCGGACTTTTCCGCCTAAGTCTCAGAGTCGTGGCTACTTAGAGCAGATGAGCCAAATGGCACTGCCCTTGCTTTACCAATGCCCGGGAAGCTCAAGGGCTTCACACGAAAAGTGGTAGGTCGAAGAAGGGTGGAGCGGGCACTTCGGCCCGTCTCCGTAAACTCAGGGGGCGATCTACCACTCACTTACGCAAACGGCCCGTCATCTGACGGGCCGTTTGCATTTCCCGCTTGGAGTCTCAGGCAAGCAGGTTTCTCTCGGCCACCACGATCCCGTCGCTGTCGGCATAAAGAAATGACCCAGGGACAAATGCCACGCCGGCAAAGGTGAGCGAGCCTCCCCGGTGGCCGGCTCCCTCTTTACCACTCCGGAGCGGTACGCTGTTGAGGGCCCGTATTCCGATGGGAATCTGACTGAGCTCCGCAGTGTCCCGCACGCCTCCATTGATAACCAGTCCCGCCCAGCCATTCTCGTAAGCCACGACCCCAAGCCGCCCGCCCACGAGGGCGCAACGACGCGAGCCGCCCCCGTCGATGACCAGGACCCGGCCCACGCCATCGGTCTCCAGGATCTGCCGAACCAACGCGTTGTCCTCGAAGACACTCAAAGTCTCGATTGGGCCGCTGAACTTGGCCAAGCCGCCGTACTCCCGGAATTCAGGGTGGGCAACCTGCACCAGCTCAGGGTACCCATCGCACAGATCAGCAGTGGTGAACTCCACTCAGGTTTTGCGGGAGCGCGACTCAGGCGCGTCGGTGAGGTTCCCCTTCATCCGCTCGACTTCCGAGCGCATCTCGCTCAAGTCCGCTTCCATCCGCTCCAGAGAACGGAGCAGGTCGCGACTTGCCTCCGGGGGAACCGGAGCAGGTATCGCCACAACAGGCTCCCGGTGCAGCGGCTCGGGTAACGCCGATCCAGGGCGATGGCGACGACGGGGCTCGATGACGAAGGTCCACGCAAGGGCCAGGATGAGAAGAGCGATGAGGACGCCCTGCGCCAGCAACGACTCGACGGTAGGGTAAATACCCAGGGCGGGGACTCGGGGCGCACCGAGGACGATTGTGGTCGAGATCATGCCCCCTTCCTGTAGCTCGGCCACGGCTTTCCCGGCGAAGACAAATGCCATGTAGTACAGAAACCCACTGGTCACTCCGAAGAAGGGCCTCAATGGAAGCCGCAGGCCAAAACGATTGATGGCCAGGTAGACCACGACCATTACCAGCGACCCGAGCAGGATTCCGGCAAGGATGGGCATGGTGGCGGCGGGTGAACCGCCGGTGACGAACAGCGCCTTGTAAAACAGCACCGTTTCGAAGCCCTCGCGGTACACCGCCAAAAACGCGGCCGACGCGAGCGCGAGACCGGAGCCGCTGGTTAGCGCATCCTGCACTTTGCTCTTCACGAAGTGGTTCCACTTGGCCACCTCCATCTTCGAGAGCAGCCAGTAACTCACATAGAAGAGCACTACCGTAGCGAGGGCCATCGTCAGGCCCTCCAGGGCTTCTCGTTTGGCGGAGGTTAGGTGAAAGATGGTCTCCAGAGCAAATGCGGTGAGGAGGCTGGCCACCGCGGCGGCGCCCACCCCGATGTGAATGTCGCGCTTGCGATGGGCGGCCCCCATCCTGGCGAGAAATGTCATCAGGGCGCCAACCAGCAGAATCGCCTCGAAGCCCTCGCGCAACAGAATGACAAATGATTGTATGAAGAGGTTCAGTGCGGACGGCTGGTCGGCCAGAGTCCGTTCGGCGTTTTCCAGGTCGGCGTCAAGCTGCCGGCGAATTCGGTCCAGCTCGGCGCCAGTGGCACCTCCGGCCACTCGGGTGCGCAAGGACGCAAATCCGGCCTCCAGATCCGCGGCCAACCCTGGATTCTTGGCTCGTACTGGCCGCTCCACTTGCTCGAACGTCATGTAGGCGTCGAAGGCCCGGGAGCTCGCGGACGTGTCCCCCGTCCGAGCCAGGGCATACACCGATTCAATCTGGGCTCGCACCTGGGTGAATATCCGGGCATCGGCCGCAGCGCTGCCATCAGCCCGAAATTGGCGGACAGCGGCCACCCGGGCGAGACCGTTTGACCCGTCATTCCGCTCACCGAGAGCGGCGAGCAGTTGGGAGTCGGACATGCGGCCGGTACTTCCGAAGGACTGAAGCGCCGGGGGAGCGCTCCCCGAGGCATTGGGCAGACGAAGCACACTGGCATAGAGGGCCGCGGCCCAGCGGTCTTCCGGCGACAACCGGGTCTCGAAGGCCGGCATAGCCGTCCCTACGATCCCGATGCTCACTCGACGGTAATAATCCAGTGGCGACTGATCTCGGAGCTCAGCCGCAGCTGAGAGATCGGCGGGTTTGGGTTCCATCCCTTTAGCCATCGGGCCATCGCCGCGGCCGAGCTCCCCGTGGCATGAGGCGCAGTTGGTCCGAAAAACCTGGGCGCCTCGAGCCAACGACGGCGCCTCCGGCGGCACCTGATCGAGCGGAACGCCGAGCGCCGTCGATAGCGAGGTGGTGAGCCGGTTTACTCGAGCATCCACCGAGTCGGGAGAGCCAGCTGCGCTCACGAGGGCTAGCAGCGAGTCGATGCTACTTATGGTGCTGAGGCGGAATTTGGCAGGCAGGAGGGCCGCCGATCGCCGAGACTCCTGGAGGAACAGCCGAGCTTCGTCCACTTCGGCCTGAGAGACCACCCGGCCATTGACGATCCCAACCCGGTATT
>DATKJJ010000010.1:0-2506 GCA_035543695.1 Gemmatimonadales bacterium
GGGCAGATGGAGCTACCGCGCGGCCATACAGGAGGGCGACAGCGGAGGCGTGCTGCTTCCCCCCGACACCGTATTGGTGGCGCACAACGGAGAGGTTGCGCCCGCCCTGAGCGACATCGCGATGGGCACGCCCGGCCGAGCCGTTCCCTGGAGAACCGACGCCGGAGACACCGTGCTGCTGGCGCCGTCGGCGCTCTTCCGGGAGAAGTCTCAGGTCGTGATCTACTATGAGGTCCGTGGTGTCAGGACCGGCGCTGGGTATCGCCACCAGATTGCGGTGCTCCGCCCCGGCCGTGAGGACGGAGACCAGCGTCCGCTCGTGGCCTTGTCCTTCGAGGAGGTCGCGGCCAGCCCGGTAATTCGATCGCGCCGGGTGGTCCGGCTCGACCAGCTCAAGCACGGCAGCTACATCGTAGAGGTGAGAGTGAGTGATCCTGAGGGGCAGCAGCAGGTCCGGCGGCGCATCATTCACATCATCGGCAACTAAGCCCGTCGTCTACTCCCATTCGATCGTGGCCGGCGGTTTGGAGCTCACGTCGTATACCACCCGGTTTACTCCATCCACCTCATTGGCGATCCGGTTGGACATTCGGGCGAGCACCTCCGGAGGGAACGGGTACCAATCGGCCGTCATTCCATCGCGGCTGGTGACCGCCCTGAGGGCAATGACCTGATCGTAGGTGCGCTCGTCGCCCTGCACGCCGACCGAGCGAATTGGAAGCAGCACCGCAAAAGCCTGCCAGATGTCGTCGTACAATCCGGCGGCTCTGATCTCTTCGGTGTAGATGTGATCTGCCCGCCGGAGGACCTCCAGATTTTCCGGCGAGACATCGCCCAGAATGCGAATCGCCAGTCCCGGACCGGGGAACGGATGCCGGCCCACCATCTCCTCCGGCAGCCCCAGCTCCCGCCCCACCTGCCGCACTTCGTCCTTGAACAGCTCGCGCAGCGGCTCCAGCAGCTTGAACGGGAGACGCTCGGGGAGGCCACCGACGTTGTGGTGGGTCTTGATGGTGACCGACGGACCGCCGAGAGGAGAGAGCGACTCGATGACGTCCGGATACAGCGTCCCCTGTACCAGAAATCCCACGTCCTTGCCTACCGAACGGGCTTCGGCCTCGAACACATCGATGAAGGTGTGTCCGATACGGCGCCGCTTCTCTTCGGGGTCGGTGATGCCGGCGAGCTTCTCCAGAAAACGGTTTCTAGCATCTACCACTCTCAGATCGATGCCCAGGTGGCGGCGAAAGGTCTGCTCCACCTGCTCCCGCTCGTGCAAGCGCAGCAGTCCGTGATCCACGAAGATGCAGGTCAGCCGGTCTCCCACTGCCCGATGCACCAGAACGGCGGCCACTGATGAGTCGACCCCGCCCGAGAGCCCGCAGATGACCCGCGCCTTGGGACCGACCATCTCCTGAATCCGGGCGACCTCGGTCTCGACGAAATGCCCCGGCGTCCAGTCCGGGGTACAGCCACAGATCTCGAACAGAAAGTTGTTGAGGATCTCTCCGCCCCTGGGCGTATGGGCCACCTCCGGGTGGAACTGCACACCGAACAAGGGCCGCCGATTGTGTTCGAATGCAGCGATCGGGGAATTCACGCTCGATGCCGTGACCGCGTAACCCGGAGGCGGAGCATCGATGTGATCGCCGTGGCTCATCCAGACCGGCGTCTCCTCTCCCGGTCCGAACCCCTGGAACAATCGGCCACCTTCGACCCGCACGTTGGCCCGGCCGTACTCGCGCCGATTGGCGCGCGCCACTTTGCCGCCGGAGAGATGGGCGAGGAGCTGCATGCCGTAGCAAAGGCCGAGAACGGGGGTCCCCAGCTCGAGCAGCGCGGGGTCGGCGGTGGGGACGTTGTCGCCGTAGACCGAGTTCGGGCCGCCGGAGAGGATGATCCCCTTGGGGTTCCAGTTTCGGATCCACTCCACGGTGCGAGAGGGTGGATGGATCTCACAATACACGTGGGCTTCGCGCACCCGTCGCGCAATCAACTGCGTGTATTGCGATCCAAAGTCGATGATCAGGATCGCGTTCATGGCGAAGGCCGCTCGCCGGCGAACAGGTCCTCGACCCGTTCCCTGGGCCGGGCAACCCACCACCTGCCCTGGTCGACCATGATCTCGGGTGGCCTGGGCCGGCTGTTGTAATTCGAGGCCATGACAAATCCGTATGCCCCGGCGCCCAGCACCGCCAGGCCATCCCCCGAGCGAAGGCCGGGTAGCATCCGGTCGAGCGCCAGGAAGTCGCCGGTCTCACAGACCGGTCCCACCACGTCGGCCCGCACCGAAGATCGGTCCCGTTCCTCCAGCTCGACGATCTCGTGATACGCCTGATAATGACTCGGCCGGACCAGGTCGTTCATCCCGGCATCAACCACCACGAATTCCTTGCCTCCCGAGTGCTTGCGGTACAGTACCCGGGTGAGCAGCACTCCAGCGCTGCCCACCAGAAATCGTCCGGGCTCGAGATAGATTGTCAGCCCCGTCGGAGCCAGAAGGGGG
>DATKJJ010000011.1:0-8566 GCA_035543695.1 Gemmatimonadales bacterium
CTCTGAAGCCGCCCTTCGAAGCCGGACTGAGCAGTCCGGCCGGCCAGGTATGGCTGGAAAAGAGTCGAGCACCTGCTGATTCCTCAAGGCGCTACCATGTGGTAGACCGGACCGGCCGATTGGTGCGCGAAGTGAGAATTCGGGGATCAGGTCGCATCCTGGCCCTGGCAGAGCAGACCGCCCTCGTGGCGGAGCCCACAGCCGATGGCACCCGGCTCATCGCGGTGCCGATTCCCGGCCAGTCCCCGATATCGGTGACGCTCTCACGCCCGTAGAACAAGGATTGATTATGAAGCGAGCCCTCTTGATCGGTGTCTTCGCCACGGCCGGCATTCTTGCCTGCCGTCGCGCGCAGAGTCAGGGCGTACTCTCCCACGACGCACGACTGCCGACCAAGTTCGGGATGCTCAGCAATGTGGTGGAGTTGTCCAACGGCGTGGTGGTATTCGCCGATACCAGGAGCAAGCTGTTCCTCAGGGGCAACCTCGCCAGCGGGAAAGTTGACACCCTTGGTACCCGGGTGGATTCAGTCGCTCAGGGCAGCCCGGCAGGTCAGTACAAGTTCCCCGGGTGGGTTGCTCATCTCGCGGGCGACACCATCGCGCTGGTCGACTTCAGCGCCCTCCGAACCACGCTGTGGAGCGAAGCTGGTAAGCCGCTCGATGTGCTTCCCTCCCACACCGCGGCGGGCAAAACTCCCATTCTGCTCTACGACACCCTGGGACGAGGCTACAAGATCGATTACCAGGCAGTTCTCGGTGGCGGAGAGCCCGGTCGAGCCGTCCGACCGGACAGCATTCCCGTTCTGCGCGTGGCGCTCCGAAGCGGCAGCATGGATACGGTGGCTCATCTTGCTTCGCCGGAGTATGGCGACGCGGTCTTTGGTGAGCAGGTACAACAAGCGGCCAAGGTCTTCGCACCCAACGACTTCTTCGGTGTGCTGCCGGATGGCAGCGCGTGGGTCGCCCGGGGGCGAGAAGGCCGGGTAGACTGGCGCTCGCCCAGTGGACAGTGGCTGCAGGGACCGCCGCATGAGTTTCCCCGGATCCCGGTTACTGAAGCCGACAAGGCGCGGGTGCTGGCCCAGGTCCGGGAGCAGGGAAAGGAATTCGGCATGCCCCAGGACCTGCCGATCGAATATCCCTTCGCCGAGACCAAAGCGGCTTTCGATTTCGCCTTGGGCCGGCCGAACGGCGAGGTGTGGCTGCAGCAGCCGCGCAGTGACGAAAGGGCTGCGCTGGTCTATTCGGTCTTCGACCGCAAAGGGCGGTGGCAGCGGGATATAACGCTTCCGAAGGATGCTTCGCTGGCTGGATTTGGTGCGAAGGGAGCGGTCTACGCGTCGATACGGAACACCGATGGTTCCAAGTCGGTGGCAAGATTTACCTTGAAATAATGCCGGTCTGGTTTACGGCCGGCTTCCCCTGGGCGACCCATTCTCCGGGATGCTTGGTGACTCGCGACTCGCGACTCGTAGCGGGTGACTCGTGCCCCGGGTCTCGGTACCCAGCTCTTCTCCCGGGAGGCCGCCATTCCGATCCGACGTTCGCCGGTCCCGGCGCTGACCCTCCTCGTACCAGCGACGGGTGATCTCGCCGGCGAGCTCCCGGTTACCCAGTCCAAACGCCAGCCCCACCGCTAGAGCGGCGGCGCCAAGAATCAGGGTGAAAGCGGCGGTCACGATCTCCTCAGCCACCCCAACCTGCTGCAGGGCCATGAACAGGGCGATGGTGATCACCGCGCCCTTGGCCAGCTTGGCCACGGTCGGCACCCCGGACACGCCACCGGCCGAGGCCAGAATCAAACCCCGGACAAACTCACCTACGATGATGCCCAGGATCACGATCACGATGCCGGCGATCAGCGTGGGGATGAAAGCCAGCATCGCACCGAACATCTCGTTGATGCTCTCGAGCCCGAGCGCGGTGCTCGCCAGCAGAATTACCACCAGCATTACCAGCCAGAAGATGAGCTTGGCCAGTGCCCGCACCGGGTCCAGGCGAAGTCCCGCCCGATCCACCACCTCGTCGAATCCGCCGGCGCTGACCATCCGGTCGAACCTGAGCCGCTTGAGGGTCTCGTCGGCCCAGCGCTGAACCTGGCGGGCAAGGAAGTAGCCGGTCATCAGAATGACGAATGCGCCCACCAGCGCGGGAACCACGCTGCTGATCTGTGCGGCGCCGGCCACCATCCGCTGCCAGAGCTCGTTCACTGGGCAACCTCGATCACAAGTTTTCCAAGCTGCTCGCTTCGATCCAATCGGGCAAAGGCCTCGAAGGCGCGGCTCAGCGGAACTACCTGGTCCACCACCGGCCAGAGCTTACCTTCGCCGGCGAGCCTCACGATCTCCGCGTACTCACGTCGGCTTCCCAGGGTAGAGCCCAGGATACTCCATTGGTGCCAGAACAGCCGTCGCAGGTCCATGGAGACCATTGGGCCGGTCGTGGCCCCGCAGATCAGGAGCCGGCCACCTCGTCTCAGCATCCGGAGCGAGTGCTGCCAGCTTTCCTCACCCACACTGTCCACGATGGCATCTGCTCCCAGCCCGTCAGTCAGGCGCCGGACCTCGCTGACCACATCGGTCCGGCGATGATTGAGAGCCGCATCGGCGCCCCGGGACAAGGCGAACTGCAGCTTGGCATCCGAGCCACTGGTGACAATGGTGCGCGCGCCGAGCAGCCGGGCAATCTCCAGCGCCGCCATGGCCACGCCGCCCCCGATGCCCCAGATCAGTACGGTCTCACCCGCTCGAACCCGGCCACGAGTGGTCAGCATGCGCCAGGCGGTGAGCGCTGCCAGGGAGAAGGCACCGGCCTCGGGCCAAGGCATCGGGTCCGGAACCCGCGCCAGATTCTCCACCGGAACGACCACGTACTCGGCGGCCGAGCCCTGCCGATGCTCCCCTAGCACCTGCAGCTTTCGGCACAGCGACTCCTCGCCTTGCAAGCACCATGGACAATTGCCGCAGGAGAAGGCCGGATTGATCATGACCCGGTCGCCCGGCCGGATTCCGTCTACCTCGGCCCCCACCTGATCGACAGTGCCCGCGCCATCGGAGCCCACGATATGGGGAAAGCTGTAGTTCACCCCGGGCAGCCCCTCCGCTACCCATAAGTCCAGGCGATTTATACCGACGGCATGGATCCGGATAAGCGCCTCATTCGGCGCTTGAATCACTGGCTCAGGCAACTCCTGTACCCGCAGGTGCTCGATTCCGCCTGCGGCCTCCAGGATAAGCGCTCGCATTCGATGTGCTAAAAGGAAGGACTGAGGATTTGCTCGCCGGGCTGCAGCGGAACGTTCAACGGAGGATTACGGGGAGCAGTGGGCTGGAGGAACAGACTGAACTCGACCCTTCCCTTGGCGGCGTCCCGAATCTGCCCTACCACGTAGGCAAGCCGGTCGCCCTCGCGGGAGACTGCCAGGGAGGAGATTGGCTCATCGGTCTGGAGCACCTGGGAGATGTTGCCGTTCGCCGCTGTCACCCGCATGACCCGCGAACCCTTGGATCCGCCACCCCGCTCGACGACATAAAACAGATCGCCGTTTCGGGCGTACCGCGGAGTGGTCTCCCGCGCCGAGCCCTTGGTAAGTCGCCGCTGATTGGTCCCGTCGATGCTCATGGTGTAAACCGCGTGATTTCCGCTTCGCGCCGACACGAACGCGATCGTTCGGCCATCGGGTGAGACGCTGGGTGAGTGGTTTCCTCCTGACGCCGTCGTCAGCTGGCGATTATCTCCCCCGTCAGCACTCATGATCCAGACCTGAGTAGCAGTTCCCGTGGTCCCGGTATAGACGATGTGGCCTCCATCGGGAGTCCAGGCCGGCTCCCCTTCTCCGCCCGAGCTGGAGGTGAGTCGGCGCAGTCTCTGCCCGTCGGCCTCCATCAGATACAGATCGAAGCTGCCCGAGCGGTTGGAGCTGAACGCCACTCGAGTCCGTTCGGGCGCGAGGGCAGCCTGAATATTTGTGGCACTGTCTACCAGGACCGGCAGCATTGTGAGCGGCCCCGTCACCCTCATCTGGTAAATCCCGCTGCTGCCACGGCGATTCGAGCTGAGAAAGAGATCCGCCACCACGAAGACATCCGCGCTGGCCTGCTTTCCCCAAGGCGTCAGTGCCGTGACCACGGCGTGCCCCGGGGCCAGAGCCTCCACTTGGCCATTTTCTCGCACCGTTGCTGCCTCGGCTCGATCCGAGGTCCACTTGGTGGCCGCCGTTTTGGTTACCGACGGGTCCTGGTCCCGTGGCACCGCCGACAATGTGGCCCGTTGTCCCACCAGCAGGCCGATTCGGGCGGGCTCGATCGTGATCTCGCCGGTGACAACCTGAATGGTCCATACTGCCGGCGTGATGCCGGGTAGTCTGGCAGTTAGTGTGGTAGTCCCCAGCGCCTTTGCGGTGAGGATCCCGGTCACCGGATCAAAGCGGGCGACCAACGTATCGCCCAGCTCCCAGTTCACCCGGACGTCAGTCAGCGGGGTGGAGTCGGCGGCTTCCGCCACCGCAGTGAACTGCTGCTTCGATCGAACCGGCAGCTGGATGGTGCGGCCCTGGTGAGGTGAGATTACGAGGGCATCGGGAGTTGCCCGAACGGTGATCGTGGCTCGGCGTTCCTGTGAGAATGCGGTGCCGATGATTTCAGCTTTACCGGCCGAGCGCCCGCGAACCACACCGGTGGAAGTAACCTCAACGACCGATGTATCGCTGGACCGCCACTGCACCATTCCCTTCAGTTCGCGATTCTGGCCCGGAATCAGCGCATGAAGAGTGTCGGTCTGGTCCACGCCGAGGCTCAGAGCTGCGGGGCTGACGGTGAAATCACCCGGCACCACTTCCACCGGCAATGTCGCCATAAGCCCACCGGACGCCGCCTGCAGGATGGTTCGCCCAACCCCGGTTCCCGTCACGAGTCCGCCGGAGTCGACTCGGGCCACCTCCGGCTTGAGGGACTTGATCGTTACCCTGCCGATCGAAACCGGGGTGCCGTCTTCCTTTAAGGCCTGGGCGCGGATCCGTGCCGTTTCACCCGGCATCAAGGTGAGCGCGGGTGGCTCCAGAGTGAGAACGGACGCGGTGGATGCTCGGGTGCCGGCCGGTTCGCCGGGAGCGCTGCCGGTGATGAGCACTGCCAGGGACGCCCGCTTCCCCTGCGACCGCGCCTCGATCTTGGCCAGTCCGGGCTTTTTGCCCACTACCGTTCCGTCCTTCCTGACCTCGGCGATCAGACTGTCCGAGCTCCAGAAGGTGAATTTGGCGGCGGCAATGAGATTGCCACGCGGGTCGAAGGCGGTGGCAAAGAGCGCCTGTTTCTGGCCTACACCCAGGGTCATCGTCTCTGGGGTAACCTGGACCTCGGCCACGGTCTGAGCCATGCCCGACCTGCTGATCGATGCTACAACGGCAAGTACCCCAATAAGATGGGGCAATACACCCCGGCGCCGAGTTGCGCGACGATTAACTGGCGAAACCACTGCTGAGTTCACCAGAGCGTGATCCAGGGAGAGGCGGAATAGCGATAAAATAGCGCACTCGAATCCGGCGGGACCAGCACGTCCCGGCGTTCAGTCTCGCGATATGGCTTGCACAAGCCTTGAGGATGTGCAAGTTATATGTCCTGACTCACCCGGTTGGCGCCTCGTGCGCCTCGGACCGGCGGCGGGTGGCGCCGCACTCGCGTTCGGAGGAAGCTAAGATGGCCGAACTTCATTATATGGAGATGGGCTGGTCGGGCTCTGGCTGGATGGATCCGCTGCCTTCCGAGAGCAGTTCGTCAAGTCCCGGGTCCTCCCGTTCATTCGATTTCGGAGACTCATCCGATAGCGAGTCCTCGGGAAGCAGGAGAGGCAAGAGGTTAGCTCGAAGATCCGCACGGAAATCTGCCAGAACGGCGAGACGTTCGGCCCGCAAGACTGCCAGGAAGGGTCGGCGGACGGCGCGGAAGAGTAGCCGGGCGTCCAAAAAGGCCGCGCGGAAGAGTAGCCGGGCGTCCAAGAGCGCGGCGCGGAAGAGCAGCCGCGCATCCAAGAGCGCGGCGCGGAAGAGCAGCCGGGCGTCCAAGAAGGCTGCACGGAAGGGCGGCCGGGCGTCTAGGAGTGCGGTGCGGAAGACAGCCCGAAAGGGTAGGAAGACTGCTCGGAAAGCTGGACGTTCCGCCAGGCGTACCGCCCGGAAGAGCGCCCGCAGCACCAGAAAATCGACCCGGCGTTCCTAGCAGCATCGAACGCGGGGCGTGTAAGGCTCAGCCCCGCGCGTCGAGGCCGGCCAGGGCAGCGGCACAGTTGATCAAAGCAATATGAGTGAAAGCCTGGGGAAAGTTTCCCAGGAATTCACCGGTGTAGGGGTCGATTTCCTCGGAGTATAGGCCGACATGATTGGCGTGTCGGAGCATCCGGCGGAATACCCGCTCGGCCCGCTCCCGCTCGCCAATCATGGCCAGCGCCTGAGCCAGCCAGAACGTACAAATCGAAAAGGCGCCCTCCTCGCCCTCCAGCCCGTCTGGGTGACGATACCGATACACCAGCTCGCCGTCCTGTGTGGTCAGCTCCCGGGCAATGGCGTGAACTGTTCCATGGACTCTGGGGTGATTCCACGGTAGGAACCGCACCATGGGGATGGCGAGGGCCGCCGCGTCCAAGGCATCGTGATCGTAAGATTGTACGAAGGATTGTCGCTCTTCGCTCCAACCCCGCTCCATAATCTCGGCGTGCACTCGGTCCCGCGCAGCCCGCCAGGCAACGGTATCGGACTCGAGGCTCAGCTCCTCGGCGATCTGGACCCCGCGGTCCAATGCGACCCAGCTCATCACCTTGCTGAAGACGTAGTGCCGGACCTCACCCCGGACCTCCCAGATGCTGGAATCGGGCAAGTGCCAGTTCCGGCTGACCCAATCCACCAGCCCCCGCAGCACCCGCCACGTGCCCTCGGTCATTTCATGGTTGCGCCGCCAAATGTCCGCTGTTTCGAGCACCTCTCCATACACGTCCAGCTGGAGCTGACCCACTGCGCCATTGCCGACCCGGACCGGCCGCGAGTTGCGATAGCCACTCAGGTGATCCAACTGGCGCTCGACCAGGTCGCGCCGCCCGTCGATGCCATACATGATCTGCAGGTGGCCGCCGCCTTCGTGGCGGCAGACCTTTTTCAGGAAACGCATGAACTGGTCGGCTTCCCGGTGGTGGCCTACCGCATTCAGCGCCGCCAGGGTGAAGGCGGCATCGCGCAACCAGACGAAGCGGTAGTCCCAGTTCCGGACCCCGCCCACCGTCTCCGGTAGCGAGGTGGTGGGGGCCGCAATCAGGGCGCCAGTCTCGGCATGCGTTAGGAGCTTTAAGGCCAGTGCCGAGCGCTTGACCATGCCTCGATAGGGACCGCGGTAGCGAACCTTGGCCGACCAGCGCTGCCAGAAGGCGGCGGTATTGTCCAGCTTCTGAGAGCTCTCGTAGCGATCCACCGGATGGATGTCGTCATCATCGTACCGCAGGACCATCCACCGCTCTTCACCCTTCTCCAATTCAAAGCGGGCGGTCGCGGTAGACTGCTCGACCTGCCACTCGAACGGCTTTGCACTGGAGAGGGTGAGCACCTGGTCGGTACGGTCCGTGGCGAAGAGTCCCGCCCGGAGCAGCTCCAGCCGGGTGGTCCGCGCGCCGTACTCGAAACGAGGCATGAAAGTCATGCTCATGGCCACTCGGCCGCGGCTGCAGCGCATTCGTCGGTGAATCTCGGGATGCTGGCCGGACGGGCGGCCGTCTTCGGCCACGGGCATGAAGTCGGTCAGACTGATGACCCCGCCCTCGGCGGTGCGGAACGTGGTCTCCAGGATGTTGGTGCGGGGAAGGTAGCGCTGGGTGGAGGTCCACCGACCCTCGGGGTGAATCGCCCAGGTGCCACCCCGTTCGGTGTCCAGCAGCGCGGCAAACACACTGCCGCTGTCGAAGCGGGGAAGACAACACCAGTCGATTGCTCCGTCCAATCCAACCAGGGCCGCCGTTCGCATGTCGCCAATCAACCCATAGTCGGAGATTGGACGGTGGCGAACCGCGCCCGAGCGCCGGCCGGGGGCATCGGCCGGCGACTGCGGCTGGACGTCAGTCATCGCCCAAGTATAAGTCGGAGGAGCCGGATCTTGCATCGCCGATGCGAGTCATCCACCTTGAAGCACCTTTTCCCTATCCCCATGCGTCCCTCCTTGCTACTGCTGGCGCTACTGCTGGTGGCATGTCGGCCCGCCGGACAGTCGACGTCGACGTCTTCGATTGATCGTGCCGCGCTCACCCGGCAGCTGTCGGCTCAGCTGGACCGGTCCGCCGGTGACTGGAACCGGGGTGACCTGGACGCATTCATGTCGGACTATGCCGCCGAGAGCACGACCACCTATGTGGATGGCCACCGAGCACGGCACGGGTTCGACTTCATTCGCAACAACTATGCTCCGCGGTTTGCCCCCGGTGCCCGGCGGGACAGTCTCCACTTCGAGGAGCTGGAGGTTCGGCCGCTCAGTCCCACCCTGGCCCTGCTAACCGCCCGATTCATTCTTCAGAGAGGCGACAGCACCACCGCGAGT
>DATKJJ010000012.1:0-8178 GCA_035543695.1 Gemmatimonadales bacterium
TTAGCGATTGAAGCTCACCGGGGGACTTATACCCCAGCATACCGGCAAATCGCTGGTTGGCGGCGAGCAAGGTGCCATCGGTGCGGAACAGCCCTAAACCGACCGGCGCACTGTCGGAAAGCTGGCGGAGGAGACCGGACGTGTCGCGCAGCGCGTCTTCTACTCGCCGGCGGGTAGCTATCGCTTCCTTGAGATCGCTTACCTGCTTGCGCAAGCCGGTGATCTCGTGGATCAGCTCCTGCTTGGGACGGTGGTTGTCGCGCATGGCAACAAATAGGACGGCTCTCGCCCCTCGTCTTGCACTACCGTCCGATCGCCGCCCGCGCGGCCGCAATGGCCTGGTCGATTCCGTCTGCCGGGATGTCGAGGTGAGTCACGGCCCGGACTGTGTGAGGCCCCAGCACGCTGAACCGGACGCCGTGGCTCCTCATGGTGCGGGCATTGAACTCGTCACCGGTCAACCCGGCCTGATTGACGTCGAAGACCACGATGTTCGTCTCCACCATGCCCGGATCGAGCTGGACCCCGGGAATGCCGGCGAGTTCCAGGGCCAGCTGCCGGGCCCGCTCGTGGTCCTGGGCCAGCCGGTCGACGTGGTGCTTCAAGGCATAGACGCCGGCGGCGGCAATGATCCCGGCCTGCCGCATGGCCCCCCCAAAGCGCTGCTTGTAGCGCCAGGCCTCTTCGATGAACTCCCGCGAGCCCGCCAGGACCGCCCCCACCGGGGCTCCCAACCCCTTGCTGAGATCCAGCCAGAGGGAATCGAAGGCGGCGCCAAATCGATGGGCCGGCGTTCGGCTGGCTACAACCGCGTTCATCATTCGCGCGCCGTCCATATGGGCCACCAACCCTGCGTCGTGCGCGGCGCCGCAGACCGCCTCGATTTGCTCGATCGGCCAGCAGATCCCGCCGATCACATTGCTGGTCTGCTCTATGGACACGGCCCGGGTGCGGGGCATGTAGTAAGCCGGCGGACGGACTGCCTGGCGCACCTGGTCCGCGGTAAACAGCCCGCGGGGGCCCACCAGGGGACGGAGCACCGCTCCGACCATCGCGGCGGGGCCACCGACCTCGAATAACAGTGGATGGGCCTGCTCCTGCAGCAGGATCTCGTCACCTGCCCGGCAATGCACCGCAAAGGCCACCTGATTGCACATAGTGCCCGAGGGAAGGAAGAGCGCCGCTTCCTTACCCAGCAGCTCGGCGACCATGTCCTGAAGGAGATTGACGGTGGGATCTTCGCGCTGCTGCTCGTCGCCCACTTCTGCTTCCGCCATGGCCCGGCGCATGGCGGGGGTGGGACGGGTGACGGTATCGCTGTAGAAATCGACCCTTACCACTCCATCATCTCTATGCGCTGCAGGGCCATCCTGAGCGGGACGAAGGTAGCCGTGAGGCAGATGCCGATGATCAGCAGGCCGGATGCAGCCAGCTCGGGCAGAATGTCCCGGAGCTGACCGCCGTAGCGATCCATTCGCAGGTAGGCCATCACAGGAGTGGCCTCGATCATGATGATGGCCGTCAGCAGACTGAGGGTGCTCATCATGTACACCAGTCCGCCGAAGCTGGTGGGAATCTGCGCCGCATTCTCCGAGCCGAACTGAGGATAGATCGCACCAAAGGACAGCGCTAAGGCGCTGGCCGCCAGAGTATAGAGGACGATGGTTCCGACCGCCACCGCCATCATGAACGTGCTGGCATGGAGTAGCCAGTTGGTGAACACGGTGATCATCAGCGCGAGAACCAGAAGCGGTACGGTGCCGATCCAGTACTTGCTCCACAACATGGCGTTGGGGTCCAGCGGACTGGAGCGGAGCAGCCACATCTGACGGCCTTCCAGCGAGATGCCCGGAAACACGAACCGGGCCGCCACCGCCGCCAGGACGAATCCGGCCAGACCCAGGTTCAGAAACGAGATCATGGTGATTAGCCGAAATGGCACCTGCTCTCCGGAGTGAAGCGGCAGCGACTTGATGTTGAAGAGATACACCAGGAGGAGCACCGCCAGCAGAATGAGCTGGCTCCATTGGGTGTTGTCGCGGAAGAAGAGACGCAGATCCTTGAGGATGAACTCCCGCTTCGACGGTGAGACCGAGCTCAGAATCCCGGCCACCGGCCCCCGAATCACCCGGCGGAGCTTCCGTTCGGCGCCCTCCTGAGCCTTGGAGAAGCCGAGATGGTACAGCCGCCGATGCAACATCGCTCCCAGAAACACCGCGAGCGGTGCCGCCAGCCAGAGCTTGACGATAGGCCACGGATCCGCCACTCGGAGCAACCAGTTCATGATGATGGATGCGGTCCACTCGCTGGGCAGCCATGGACTGGTCGGGGTGCGGAGCACCGCGAGATAGTCCACCAGATTCTTGAAGCCTTCCGGCTGGGCCAGTCGTTCGGGCCGGAGAAAGCGGAGGATCATCAGCACAACGACCACCGCCCCGGTGGCTACCAGGCCCAGAAGCTCCCTGGTCCGGCGGGCCGGGAAGATGTTGACCAGAATGAGGGTAAAGGCCGTACCCACCACACCTGGAAGAATCAGGTAGGGAACGAAGGCCCCGAGCGCCACGATGGGAAAGAGGAACCCTCCGCCGTACACGATCCCGTACGCCGTGAAGATGGGCAGCGCCAACAGCGCCACCATCCAGGAGGAGTGGACCACCGTCTCCACCAGCTTGGCCGCGTACAGCCGCGACTGGGTGATCGGTGCCGCCACCAGCAGATCGAGGTCCTTGGCTAGGAAGAACGTCGAGAGCGCGGTAATGATGTTCGAGAGCAGCAGGATGGATAGAAATGCCAGAAGGATGATTCCGAGCACCTTAGCGGCGATCAAATTGCCGATGTCCTCCACCCCGCGGAAATAGCGGAGCACCCGGTAGGCAATGCCGAATACACCGACCCAGAACACCAGGGCAACCAATCCCAGCAGGATGGCCCGGGCCCCCGATCCATTCTGCTCTTCGCGCAGCCGCGCGAAGGCGCTCCGCCACTTGGGCGTCAGTACGGTCCAGACGCTCGGATGAACTCTGGGCTTCACAAATCAGCTATCGAGTATGGTGTCCAGCTGGTGGTCCTTCATGCCCCCGGTGAGCTTGAGGAACAGCTCCTCCAACCCGAGGTCCTCGGAGGAAGTCTGCTCCTGCACCTCGGCCATGGTCCCGTGGGCTACGATCTTCCCGCCGTGAACGATGGCGATGCGGTCGCACATCGTCTCGGCCACCTCCAGCGTGTGGGTGCTCATCAGCACCGTCCCGCCCCGGTCGACGAACTGCCGGAAGAGATCCTTCAGCAGGCGGGCGCTCTTGGGGTCCAGTCCCACCATCGGCTCGTCCACCACAATGACCGCGGGGCGATGGACCAGCGCCCCCGAGATGATCAGCTTCTGCCGCATGCCGTGACTGTACGATTCGGTAAGCTCGTCCTTCCAGCGGTCCAGCTCGAACAGCTCGAGCAGCTCATCGATCCGGCGCTCGACCGCAGGGCCTTGCTGGCCGTATAGAGCAGCGGCGAAGCGCAGGAATTCGCCGCCGGTCAGCTTGTCGTAGACAAAGGGACGATCGGGAATGAAGCCGAGCCGGGATTTGGCGTCCAGCGGACGTTGGGCGACATCGATGCCGCCGATCTCGACCGTCCCGCTGGTGGGGCGCAGTATCCCCGCGATCATGCGAAAGGTGGTCGTCTTCCCCGCGCCATTCGGGCCCAGAAAGCCGAACAGCTCGCCGCTGGGGACTTCCAGATGAATATCGTCGACGGCGGTGAACTTGCCGTAGCGCTTGGTGAGATGAACCAGTCGGATCAAGCGGTCCTCCGGACGATGGCCTCGACCAGCTCGCGGTCGGTGTCGCGCTCCACTGCGATGCGGAGCTCGAAGGGACATCCTTCGGTCTTCGGAGGAAAGGTCTCGACCAACAGGGTGGCCGCTTCCTCCACACTCAGCTGACCCGCACCCGCTCCCACCAGCGGCGCCGCGATAACGCCGAGCTCCCAATCGGCAGCGCGCTGCCAGGCGGACTGCAATCCCCGTCGCACCACCTCACGACCCACCCCGGAATCGGGATCCCGGATGACCACGTGGAGCACGAAGGGGGCCGGAAGGTCGCCACTCCCGGTCACTACCGCTGCTCCGGCTTTCAGGGGAGAGCTGAGACGCCGTTGCTCGGCAAAACGCGGGCCCGCCTGTTCATCCAGGCGGGAGATGGTATCGGTGAGGGCAGCGAGAGTCTCGTCGGTGGGGCGAAGGACGGCGTCCGCCTCGATCCGGGCCAGATCCTCGACACTGACCCGAATCACAGGCCGGCAAGCTCTCGCCCTCGCCGATACATCTCCTGCGCCTGGTCCGGCAGGCACATACGGTCGAGCACCCGGCCCATGAGGTGATAAGCTTTGGCATCGTCGGGGCACACCTGAAGGGCTCGTTCCACCGCGGCCCGCGCTCCCACGAGGTCCCCCAGCTGATTCAGCGAATCGCCGAGGTAATAGTAGGTCTTGGCGTTGTCAGGTTGGAATTCGAGTGCTCGATGAAACGAAACTGCAGCCTCTTGCACCAGTCCGCGCCGCCACAGGAGAAGCCCCAGCTCGAATTGGGCCGGCGCGTGCGAGGGGTGGAGTCGAAGGACCCGGCGGAGATCAGCATCGGCTTCGCGATAGCGCTGCAGGCGACCGAGAATGGAACCTCGAAGCACCAAAAACTCGGTCTGATCGGGCGCTCGCCTCAATCCCTCTGAGAGCACGTCGACCGCCTCGTTGGCCTCCTCCAGCCGGTCCAGAAGTCGGGCGAAATGCAGTCGACCCTCGATGTGGACCGGCTCCAGCTCGAGCAGCTCGCGATAGTGCCGGACGGCCTGTCCGGGAAGGGAACTCGCGGCCAACTCATCGGCCCGCTGGAGGCGCTGCTCCGACTGGCTGAGGTCCCGCGACGGAGCGGAGGCGATCCCGTTTTCCACGCTAGCGGGGTGCATGTCGTTATTTGCCACCATTCAAGCTTCGGATGCTCAATGGTAGGTGGGTCCGTCGCCAGTCGGTAGTCGCCAGGTCTCAGCCGGAAATCCCCAGTCCCCAGTCGTCGGTGCTTCTGCCGACTCCCTTCCATTGACCCCGCGCTTTGCCTTCGGATACCTTTCGGGGCTATGGCTCAAGAATTTCTGGTTGTGCGTGGGGCCCGGGAACACAACCTCAAGAACATCTCTGTCGCGATCCCCCGCAATCGTCTCACCGTCATCACCGGCCTCTCAGGCTCGGGGAAATCGTCGCTTGCCTTCGACACCATCTATGCCGAGGGACAGCGGAGGTACGTCGAGTCGCTGTCGGCGTACGCGCGGCAGTTCCTGGGGCTCATGGAAAAGCCGGATGTAGACGCAATCGAAGGGCTTTCTCCGGCAATCTCCATCGAGCAGAAGACTACCGGACAGAATCCGCGTTCCACGGTCGGCACCGTGACGGAGATCTACGACTACCTGCGACTCCTTTGGGCCCGAGTGGGAATTCCTCACTGCCCCAATGACGGAACTCCGGTCACCCGGCAGAGCGCGGCGCAAATAACCGACACGGTGTTGAGCTGGCCGGAGGAGAGCCGGATCGAGGTGCTGGCGCCGCTGGTGCGAGGCCGTAAGGGCGAGTTCCGCGATATGCTGGAAGACGTGCGCAAGCGGGGCTTCGTCCGGGTCAGGGTAGACGGGCAGATCTACGACCTGGGCTCGGTCCCTTCCCTCAACCGCCGGCAGAACCATGACATCGCCGTGGTGGTGGACCGCCTGATCGTGCGCCCCGGCGATCGATCTCGACTCAACGACTCGATCGAGACGGCCTTGAAGACGGCGGACGGGATCGTGGAGGTGGTAACGCACGGCGGAACGACGGAACGTTCCGTCGTATTCTCCGAAAGGTTCGCCTGCCCCGTTTGCGGGCTGTCGTTGCCCGAGTTGGAGCCGCGCCAATTCTCCTTCAACTCTCCTTTTGGCGCCTGCCCCGATTGTCATGGCGTGGGCACCCGTCGCGAAGTAAACGCCGATCTGGTGCTGGGCGATCCCAGCATCTCCATTCTGGAGGGCGTCATCCTGCCCTGGGGCGAGCCCAGCGGCTACCTGCGCAAGATCGTGCTGCCCACCCTGGCCAAGGCCTTCAAGTTCGAGCTCAACGCACCTTGGGGCGAGCATAGCGAGTCCGCCCGGCACGCTCTGCTCCACGGGGCGCCAGGCCAATTCAAGTTCCAGACCGACGGGGCACGAGGCCGGGGCGAGTACGAAAGCGAATGGGAGGGCGTGCTCCGTAACATCGAGCGGCGCTACCGCGAGTCCACCAGCGACAGCGTCCGGGCCACGCTGGAAGAGTTCATGACCGAGCAGCCGTGTCAGACCTGCAAGGGGAAGCGGCTCCGGCCGGAGAGCCTTGCGGTACTGGTGCACGGCACCAGCATCGGAGACGTGGTTGACCTGCCGATTCAGCGCGCCATCGAATTCTTCGAGAGTATCCCGCTGCGCGGTGTCGCGGGAGCCGCCGGAAATGGACGGGGAGGTCTGGATCCGGACATCGCGGGACCGATTCTCAAGGAAGTGATCGATCGGCTGCGGTTCCTTCGCGACGTGGGTCTCGATTACCTCACCCTGGGCCGAGGCGCCACCTCGCTCTCCGGCGGCGAGACCCAGCGAATCAGGCTGGCCACCCAGATCGGCTCTCGGCTGGTAGGAGTGCTCTACATCCTCGATGAGCCGAGCATCGGCCTGCACCAGCGGGATAACGAAAGGCTCCTGGACACGCTCAGAGGGCTGAGAGACCTGGGTAATACGGTGATCGTGGTGGAGCACGACCAGGAGACCATCCAGTCGGCGGACCACGTGATCGATCTGGGACCCCGGGCCGGCCGCTTCGGTGGAGAGGTGGTTGCCGAGGGAACGTTCGAAGACATCCTCAATCACCCCGAGTCGCTGACCGGCAGATACCTCCGCGACGAGCTGCGAATTCCTGTCCCGGCCGGCCGGCGCGAGGCCCCCGCCCAGCATCGCCTCCGCATCGTGGGCGCCCGGGCGAACAACCTGAAGAACCTCACGGTCGACATCCCGCTCGGTCTCTTCGTGGCCGTTACCGGGGTCTCAGGCTCGGGAAAGTCCACCCTCGTCACCGACATTCTGTATCAGGCCCTGGCCCGTCATTTCTATCGAGCCAAGGTCGTCCCCGGCACCCACTCGAGGATCGAGGGACTGGATCTGATCGATAAGGTGATCGACATCGACCAGAGCCCTATCGGACGCACCCCGCGATCCAATCCTGCTACATACACCGGACTCTTCACGCCCATCCGGGAGCTGTTCACTCAGCTGCCCGATGCGAAGATGCGAGGATACGGACCGGGCCGCTTCTCCTTCAACGTAAAGGGCGGGCGCTGCGAGGCCTGTCAGGGCGACGGGTTGGTCAAGATCGAGATGCACTTCCTGCCTGATGTCTACGTCCCCTGCGAGGTGTGCAAGGGACGCCGGTACAATCGGGAAACTCTGGAGGTGCGTTACAAGGGCCGGAGCATTGCCGATGTGCTCGATCTTACGGTCGAAGACGCGCTCGACTTCTTCAGCAGCCAGCGGCGCATTGCCGAGAAGCTGGAGCTGCTGAACGACGTCGGTCTGGGGTACATCCACCTGGGCCAGGCGGCAACCACCCTCTCGGGCGGAGAGGCGCAGCGGGTGAAGCTCGCCACCGAGCTGGCGAAGCGAGACACGGGGCGGACGCTGTACATCCTGGATGAGCCCACCACCGGCCTGCACTTCGAGGATGTACGGCTGCTGCTGGATGTCCTGCACCGTCTGGTCGACAAGGGCAACAGTGTGGTCGTGATCGAGCACAATCTCGATGTGATCAAGACGGCCGACTGGATCATCGACCTGGGTCCCGAAGGGGGCGAGCGGGGTGGGGAAGTGGTGGCCGCCGGAACGCCGGAGGAGGTGGGGGAAGTGGAGCGGAGCTACACCGGCGGGTTTCTGAAGAAGGCGTTAGGGGTTGCGAAAGCCAGTCACGAGACACCAGTCCCGAGGCACGTGGGCGAGTTGCAACCGCCGACGCTCGTGACTCGGGACTCGTGACCCGCGACTATTTCTTGGTGGCCCCAAAACTCGGCGTTTTGGCCGCGGGATCGATCTTCATCCAGATCCACATTCCCGACAGCCCATGTCCGGGCACCCCACAGAAGATGCGGTAGGT
>DATKJJ010000013.1:0-3577 GCA_035543695.1 Gemmatimonadales bacterium
AACAGCCCCAGCGTAGGATGCCAAACGAAAGTCCCTCGTTCTCGGCTGATCTGCTCCAGGGCCAATGGCATCGTGTCGTATTTGACCGGAACGCTCCTGGTTTTCCGTGTGGCCTCGAGCGCATAGCGGTACAGCGGCACCCCGGACAAGGCACTGTCCGCCAGCCGCCGAATCCGTAGCCCGGACGTATCGGCCCATGCCTCGCCCGGGTGCAGGGGAGCCGGAGGGAGCTCGGGGAAGAAATCGTCCAAAGCCTTTGCCATGTCCGAGACTTCGGCCACCTCTCCCGGTACGAACGGCTGGACTCGGGCCAGGTACGTTCCGCCGGGGCGGAGAACTCCACGGTAGCGGCCGCCAATCAACCCATCGGTATCGGGACGTATCGTGGTCTCGGGCGAGCGTCGGAGCAGCACCAGGGTGTCCAACCAGCCGGTTAGCGCCACGCCGGTGTTCTCTGCCTCCGCTCGGAACTGCCACACGCCTCTTCGCTCGACGGTCTGCTCCCGGCTCCGGCGTCCGGTCTGGGTGACAATGGTGGTGAGGGAAGTCTCCAAGAATTGCGCGCACTGCAACTGCGGCACAGCGTAGCGAAGGCTGGCGGGGTTTGCTTGGGCAGCCAAGACGCGGAAACCTGCCAGCACCGCGAGAAACAGCGCTGCGGAGCGGCGGCCCACCAGGTCCTACTCCGCCTCCATGAACGGATAGCGATAATCCTTCGGGGGGCTCAGGGTCTCCTTGATGCTCCTGGGCGATACCCAGCGAAGCAGGTTCAGGATCGACCCCGCCTTGTCATTGGTCCCGCTGGCACGGCTGCCGCCGAACGGCTGCTGCCCAACCACCGCCCCCGTCGGTTTGTCGTTGATGTAGTAGTTACCGGCAGCGTGTCGCAGTGCCCGATCAGCTTCGGTTATGGCGCTCCGGTCCCGGGCAAACACCGCCCCTGTCAGAGCATAAGGACCGGTTTGATCCACCAGCTTCAGCGTCTCCTGCCACTTGGCGGCGGGATACACGTAAACCGTTAGAACCGGACCGAAAATCTCCTCGCACATGAGGCGGTAGGCTGGATTTTCCACCTGGAGCAGCGTGGGCTGTACAAAGTAGCCGACCGAATCATCCGTCCCTCCACCAGCCAACACCTTTACTCCCGGATCCCGCTTCGCCGCCTCGAGATGATCCTTCATCCGGTTGAAGGCCCGCCGGTCGATGACTGCACCCATGAAGTTCCTGAAATCGGCCACGTCGCCCACCCGGATGTCCTCGATCATGGGGACAACGCGGTCCCGCACCGCCGGCCAGATGGTGTCCGGGATGTAGGCCCGGGATGCTGCACTGCACTTTTGGCCCTGGTATTCGTACGCCCCCCGCACGATACCAACCGCAAGCGCGTCCAGGTCGGCGCTGGTGTGGGCCAGAATGAAGTCTTTCCCCCCCGTCTCGCCTACGATCCGGGGATATCCCGCGTAGCGGTCGAGATTGGCGGCTACCGACTTCCACAGGGTCTGAAACACTGCGGTCGACCCGGTGAAATGGATCCCGGCCAGCCGCCGATCGGACAAGAGAACATCGCTCACTTCGATCGAATCGCCCGGGAGAAAATTGATCACGCCGGGAGGCAAGCCCGCTTCGACCAGCAGCCGGTAGAAATACCAATTGCTCAACATCGCGGTCGCCGCCGGCTTCCAGACTACCGCGTTTCCCATCAGGGCAGGGGCGGTCGGCAGGTTACCGCCAATAGCGGTGAAGTTGAATGGCGTGATGGCGTAGACGAATCCTTCGAGCGGCCGGTGGTCCATGCGATTCCAGACACCCGGCGCCGAGTCTGGCTGCTCGGCGTAAATGCGCTCGGCGTAGTGCACGTTGAACCGGAGGAAATCGATCAGCTCGCAGGCGCTGTCAATTTCGGCCTGGTATGCGGTCTTGCTCTGGCCCAGCATGGTTGCCGCGTTCAGGAGCTGCCGGTGGGTGCCGGCCAGCATCTCAGCCGCCCGGAGGAAGACCGCGGCCCGGTCTTCGAACCGCCAGTGCCCCCAATCCTGTTGGGCCTCAACCGCGGTGTCGATCGCACTCTCGATGGTGCCGCGGTCGGCCTGGTGGGTCTTGGCCAGCACCCGCCCATGACAATGGGGCGAGACCACATCGTGGGTGTTGCCGGTTCTAATCTCCCGCCCGTTTACCACCGCGGGGATATCGGCTTGCCGTCCACCCACCGCTCCGAGCGCCGCCTTGAGCGTGGTACGTTCAGGCGAACCCGGAGCATAGTTCAGTACCGGCTCATTGCGGGGGCGGGGAATGTTCGAGATACCGCTCATCACTACACCAGAAGCCAGAGGTCTGGTGAAGATAATCAGAAGAGCCCGGCGGGCGGCTTTCCGGGGCCGGCCAGGACCGGCTGCTCCAGCAGGGTGAATCCGTTCTGCTTGATGATCGCCTTTCCCTCGGGCGAAAGTGCGAAGCGGACAAAGGCTTCAGCGGTGCGGGGGTGAGGCGCCTCGGTGGGAATGGTCAGGGCATACACAATCGGCTCGCCCCGAAACTCGACCGAGTCCCGGCCGGACCGGCGCTCACCCGGAATCCGGACTGATACCTGGGCATACTGGTAGGCCAGCTTGGGGTTGCTCAGGTCTATTTCGTCCGGCAGGTCAACGTAGTGTAGACCGGCAGTTCGGGCGAGGGATGCATAAGACCAGGAGTAGTCGAGCTCGCCCGCTTGAACCAGCGCCGTCAAATCGGCCTCCTTGGGCCGCATGTACCGGGGGGGAAATGCCCGCTCCAACTTGCCGGCCAGGCCCGGCTGCTGATAGAACTTTTCGGCCAGCTGAAACACCATGAGCGCCCGGTACCCGTTGGGATCCAGTGCTGGATCAGAACGGCCCGCGCGTATGCCTGGCCGGAGGAGCAGCTGCCACCAATTTTGTGGATTGATTTCCTTGGCCCCGATGGACTGATCTCTGTAGATCAAAACCATCGAGTTGCGGGCAAACGTGGCATACCAGGTGGCGTGGTGGGGAATCAGCAGTTTGGCAATGACACCATAATCGGCTACACCGATCACGTCGGGGATCTTGCCCAGATCGGTCAGTTTCCGGGCTGCCTCCAGACTGCCTGAATTTTCCTGAGCCGGAACGACATCGGGATGGGTGTCTTTGAATGCTTTGAGCAAATCGCTGAACGGCTTGGCCAGGCTGCCCGCGTTGAACACCACCAGGGGCCCCTTGACCGCGTCCTGAGCCGCAAGATTGTGGGGCGTAGTCAGCAGAAGTGCAATCAGCCATCTCATTGACGTACCCGACCTATGCGTTCCCGGAGGATCCGTCTTAGAAGCTAAGATCCCAGGCCACCGTCGCGCTGCCTGGGCCGATCAGAAACTGCGGCGGGCGGAGGTTGAAGATGCGCCAGTGGCCGTTGACCAGCTTTGCAGAGGTAACTCCCACAACTGCGCCCGCCGCCACATCAGACAGCCAATGCCGGTTGTCGTTCAACCGGGACCAGGCCACTCCCGTCGCCATGGTGTATAGGCCAACACTGGCCCAGGGGCGACCGATGTCGTCAGACAGGGCCGTGGCCAGGGCAAACGCCA
>DATKJJ010000014.1:0-15694 GCA_035543695.1 Gemmatimonadales bacterium
TCATCCCCCTCCCCCTAAACCGGGAGAGGCTCCGGCGCCCCCGATCTATGCCCGGCCGCACTTCGATTTTCATTTCTTTGCCTGGGATCGCGAGCGAATCGAAGCGATAGCGCCGGGACGCTGTGGGGAGTTCGTGGATTGTGGCGACTTCGAGCGCGGCAGGAAAGCGATGCCTGCTCGCTATGTCCCCGAGGGGCATGTAGACCTGGGTATCGTGGTCCCGAGGATGGGAAATCACCTGCTCGACTCGCGGTCGCCTGAGCTGGTCGATCCCGCCACTCCGTTCACCCGCACGTTCATCTACGGGGCGTTCGACGGCGAGCTGATCTTCTGGGAGCCGATGATCACCTTCGACTTTCTCCGTCGCACCAGCGACGCGTGCTTCGGGATCCGGCAGCCCGCCGCCTATCGGAAGGCGGGATACTACCCCACCAGGTACTGCATCCGGACTCAAGCGGGATCACAACAGCACACGGTGTCCCTGGAGGGGTTTGTCTACGCTGAAGCCCGCTGAGCGAATGATCGAAGCCCCCGATCTCCGGGGGCTTCGTGGTGTGTCAATCAGGCCTGGAGTTTCGCTCGCTTACGGCGTGGAGTTTCGCTCGATGACTATGTAGGCCACATCATCCTGGGCCACCGCCCGCAGCCAACCGGTGAGGTCAGGAAGATCTGCTGGTGGGTAGATGCCTCGAGCGCCTTCCAGGTGGCGGAGAACATGCAGAGTGGCCCCATCCTGATCGTACCGGGCAGCATAGGTCCCCCATTTGCTCTTCGCCTCGACATCATGGGGCAGCTGAGCCCGCCAACCCGGTGGCAGGGTGAGCTTGATGTCGGTGAAGGTGGCCACCGGGCCAATGATCTTTGCGGCATCAATGGGGAAACGTCTCGGGCCATTCGACTCGAGAGCGGTGGCGGCGTCAGCCATGCCCCGCATACTGGTCAACGGGAGGCTCAAAATCAGGGTCTGGTTATTCCCGATCGTCCGGGCGGCCAACCCCCGGACGATGCGGAGGGCGACACGCGGATCAGCCGCCAGGTCTCGCCCCTCGAATACCACAAGACTGTCAGCCTCAGCGCCGGGGTAGAGCTTGGTGGCTATGGCGCGAGCAAACTCTGCGCGATGGCCCGAGTCCGCCGGAGCCAGGAACAGGCTCCTCAGACTGTACTGGCGGCTGCCCAGGCCCCGCTCCTCGTACATCGCGGTGATGTAGCCCTCGGCCGACAGCGACCCCGCGATCCTGGTCTCGTTCAAATTGGCGCTGGGGGCAGTCTCCGGTAATGTGACTTGCTCGGAGGTTCCGTCCTGATAGACGATCAACCCGAATTGGCCCTGATCCGACTCGGGCAGCTCACCATAGGGGACCAGCTCGGCGGTGAGATCGATGTATACCCGCCCCTCGGATCGCTCGACCATGGCGATGGCATGATCGAACTGACTGAGAGATGGCAGGGCGCGATCAACCGAGCCGCCGCTGTTGAGAAGAACCGGATAGGCCCGAAAGCCCAGCGCCCGCGCTGCAGCGACGAACAGAGTTGTCTTGTCCTTGCAATCGCCGTAGCCGGTGGCCAGAACCTCGGCCGGCATCCGCGGCTGATAGCCACCAAGACCCAGGGCTATGGAGACATACCTGATATCCTGCGCGACCCACCGCTGCAGGGTGCGCAGCGTATCGTCTGGGGTCGGAGCTCCTTTGAGCAGACCGCGAAGCTTTTCCCGTATGCTGTGGTCGATGCCGTACCGGTCGCGCGACAGCCCGGAGTACCAGCTGCCGATGGTCTCCCAGGAAATAGGGCCCGATAGTGCAATCGACATGTATACGCCATTCGAGTCGGCCATGAACTCTTCGGGCGTAACCGGTTGGACGTCGCGGGCGGTCCAGAGATAGGAATGCCGGCCACGGGCGACGGTCTCATGGGACCGGAACGGAAGATTGCGCTCGACCAGATGAAGCTGGACCGATGCTGGGACATCGACGATAAACCGGGAGCGGCGGGTGAACGCGTCGGTATGGACGCTCCAGGTCGCGAAGAAGTCTCCCGGCAGGAATGGTTTGATCTCCTCTACCGTATAGCTCCAGTCTACGATGGTGCCGGGGGCCACCCCGCTCAGCGAGTACCGGCGAACCTTGGTGTCGGTGTAGACCGGATCGGTCAGGCTCGCCGGAATGTCGGCGTCTTGGGCCTGGCTCGGCGCTTCACTCACCACCGTTCCATCGGGACGGACCACCCGGATCCAGTTGACCGTGAGGCGCTGATGCCCCGGGGCATAGGAGAACTCGTGTTCGGCGTAGTCCTCCACCGCATCGGGCGTGAGGATCTGGCTCACCTCCCGGTAGGTCTCAGTTCCGGTCCCGTCAGCCTCATACCGGATGACGCCGTCGTCGAGCAGGAGCACCGCGCTCTCGCCCGGGTGATTCCGGGGGTCAACCGCGAGCCGATAGAGGGTGTCATTCCGGATGGAAGGGTCGCCCGAAGGCGTGATCCTGGGTGCCTGAGCCCTGGCCGGGGCAGACGCCAGCCACAAGGCGCAGACGAGAAGCAACCAGCGCGGACGCATGCAGAGCCTCTGGGGGGGAGGGCGGATTGGGCATACCCAGAGGGTGCAAGAGGAAGGCCACCGGCCGAGTCGTCTGAAGGATGTGGGACCGGACTATTCTGTAGAGCGCCCCCTGCCGTTTGTGGTACCCGCCCGCAGCATCCGAGCAACAGATCAGCCGAAAGCGCTCAGTCGTCCATGCTCCAGGTGGCTCCCACCTCGGTTCCCACCACCCGCCAACGATCGGATCCGGCGGCAGCCAGAAAGCGCTCGATTGGCTCCGACAGGGGCTCCCGACTCAACCGGAACGTCGAGTGATGAACCGGCAGAACGTAGGTGGCCCCCAGCCGGCGAAACATGGTCCAGGCCTGCTCGGGCGATGCGTGATTGTGGATCCAGGGGTCGTAGGCGCCGATGGGCAGGATGGCCAGATCGATCCTGGTACGGCGCCCCAGTGGGGTGAGCACGTCGGTGTAGGCGGTATCACCGGCAAAGAGTACCGTTAGACCATCCCGCTGAATCAGGTACCCTCCGTAACCCCGGTGCTTGTCGGTGATCATGCGAGCGCCCCAATGGCGCGCCTGGGTGGATTCGATCCGTACTCCTCCGACCTCCGCCGACTCCCCCCACGCAAGCTCCTGCACGGTTCGGAACCTCCGAACCAGATCTCGATTGCCCTGCTGCACCACGACGGGGACATCGCGCCGCAGGTGCCGGAGCGTCCCGATATCGGTGTGATCCATGTGGGCATGGGACAGGAGGATTGCGTCCAGCCGGGGCAGCTCCCGGGGCCGAAGCGCGGGTTGCACCAGACGCCGGGGGCCCAGTTTCGCCAGACCCCGGCCGATGCCGATGCGCCGCTCCAGTGCCGGGTCGGTAAGCAGGAACGAGCCACCGATTTTCAGGAGCACGGTGGCATGCCCCAACCAGGCAACCGTCAGTCTGTCGCCTGGCCAGGCGAGCGGTTGGGGCCGCTGGGGCGCGGGAGCGATGTCAATGGAGGTCATCCTCGGAGTCTAACCGGCTGCTGCGCGACGACGCGACCCTGCGGCAGACTCTAGACTGGCCATCCCATCCGGGTATGATCCCCGGCTATGCGAGTCGTCCTCCAACGGGTTTCCCAGGCGACGGTCCGGATCCACGATCGGGTGGCCGGCTCGATCGGCCGAGGCTTTTGCCTGCTGGTCGGGTTCACCCATGGCGACACGCCGGCGCAGGTAGATTGGATGGCCGAGAAGATCTCCGGCCTCAGACTGTTCAGCGACGGCCAAGGCAAGATGAACCTTGGGCTGGAGGATACGGGCGGAGCGGTGCTGGTGGTATCCCAGTTCACCCTCTACGGGGACGCGGTGAAGGGGCGGCGCCCTTCGTTCATAGACGCTGCCCGACCTGAAGTCGCGGTACCGCTCTATGAACGCTTCCTCGATGTGCTGCGGGGAAGAGGACTGGAAGTTGCCGCTGGAGAATTTGGAGCGGACATGCAGGTAGAGATCCACAACGACGGCCCGGTCACCCTCATTCTGGATCGCAATCCATGACAGTTGCCGAGTTGACCCTGGCCAGCTCTTCTCCCCGCCGCCGCCAACTGCTGGAAATGCTCGGCATCCCGGTCCGGGTGGTCCCCCCGAACATCCCGGAAGTGCGCCGGGAATTCGAGACCCCGGTGGACTATGTGGAGCGTCTGGCCCGGGAGAAGGCGCTCAGCGTGCCGGGTGAGCTGGTGCTCGGCGCTGATACCACCGTGGTGGTCCGGGATGCCGTGCTGGAGAAGCCCTCAGACCAGGCGGAAGCTCTCCGGATGTTGCAGAAGCTGCAGGGCCGCACCCATCAGGTGGTGACGTCGGTCGCTCTGGTTGCCGATGAAGCGGTGCACCAGGCCACCGATGTCACCAACGTGACCTTCCGCCGGGTGGACGACGAGTTTCTCGGCGCCTATGTGGCTACCGGCGAGCCTATGGACAAGGCCGGGGCATATGGGATCCAAGGCTACGGCGCGGCACTGGTGGAACGGATCGAGGGAGACTTCTTCAGCGTGATGGGACTGCCGGTGCGGCTGGTGTTGAACCTGTTGCGGGAGGCGGGCCGAGAGTACCGGTTTGGGAAGTAGTCGCGAGTCACGAGTCGCGTGGCCTCAGTCGGAGCTATTTCCGACCGGATTTGAAGTCGCGCAGTGTAATGGTCGGATCGGACTCGCGACTGGTGACTCGCGACTCGCGACTGGTGACTCCCTTCACCCGATACACCTGTACCGACCTGGTTCGCCCGCGCAGCGCCATGGCAGGCAGATACTCGTAGTCCGCCTGATCCTTGACCACCTGACACAACGCCTCGCTGACCAGGATTTCGCCCGCAGCAGCCTCGGAGCAGAGCCGGTTGGCGACGTTTACCGCGTCTCCGATCACGGTGTATTCCAGCCGGCGATGGCTTCCGATGTTGCCGGCAAAGACATCTCCGTAGTTGATCCCGATGCCCACACCGATTTCGGGCCGGCCTTCCGACACCCAGTGCTGGTTCAGCCGGGCGACACCCCGCTGCATGGCAACCGCCGCGCGAAGCGCACGGTCGGGATCATCGGCGTGGGCGATCGGGGTGCCCCAGAGGGCCATAATCGCGTCGCCGACGAACTTGTCCAGAGTACCCCCGTGCTCGAAGATGATCTCCACCATCTCACTGAAGTACTCGGTCAGCAGCCGGGCGATGGCGTCCGGGCCCATGGACTCCGCCATGGCGGTAAAGCCGCGGATGTCGCTGAAGAGAATGGTGATGGGCCGACGCTCCCCGCCCAGGGGAACGACGGCGTCTTGCTGCGCGATCTCGGCGGCGATATTGGGCGCGAAGTAGCGCTCGAAGTTCGAGCGGACCAGCGCTTCGCGGCGAATCTGCTCGGCGTAGCGGCTGTTGCGAATCCCAATGGCGACCAGTCCGCTGAAGGCCACCAGGAACTGAAGATCCTCATCGCTGAAGGAGTTTGCCGCGGTGATGCTGTCGACGTACAGCAGACCAAGGACCCGGTCACCGGACGCCATCAGGGGCGAGCACATCGCGCTCCGCACACTCTGAGTGACGATCGAATGTCCTTTGAATCGGCTGTCGGTCCGGGTGTTGTCCGACACCACCGCCACTCGCTCTTGGATAGCCTTGTCTACGATCGATCGGGGAACCTGCTGAAACGCGGCATCGCCCAGGCGGCTTCGGGAGATCGAGGGGACCAGCTCACCGGTGCTCTCGTTCCGGAGGAGGATGGATACCCGGTCGACATCCATGACCTCGAACATCATATCCACGACGTTGCCCAGGAGGCGGTCCAGGTCGAACTCACCCGAGAGCTTCTGCGATATATCCAGCAACAGGGACAGCTTCTTCGCCTGTCGTTCCTCGGCGTTGTTGGCCGCCACCTTGAGCTGACCGAGGCTGGAGCTTCGGTTGCGGCTGGTGATCCCGGTCGGTCCACCGCTGCCGACTATCAGTTGGCGGACGATGTTGTCACCGGCCGGGGTCGGTGGCTGCAGCGGCACCGGATTGGACGTCTGTCCCGAAGCCCTCTGCTCCTTGAGCTGAAAGAGCACCTTACCGAAGGTGACTGAGTCGTTGGGATTGAGCCGCCCGGTGGTGATCCGGCTGCCGTTGATGCAGGTCCCATTGGAGCTGCCCAGGTCCCTGACCTGGACCCCATCCGTACCCACGATCAGCTCGGCGTGGCGCCGGGAGATCGTCGGATCGTAGATGGCGATGTCGCTGGTCACGCCCCGCCCAACGACCAGGGTACGGCCCGGCGGGAGCTCGAAGCTCTGTTCTCCGGAGAAGCTGACGAGACGGTAGGGCATGGTCGGTATTATGCGGGGCAGGGGGGCCGCTGGGCAGGGGGGCGGCTCTGACTGTTACTGCCGCGCTGTCCCGCTGCCTTGCTGCCCCCCGGCGAGCGCAACCGCCAGCAGCACCGCCCGGGCCTTGGCCTCGGTCTCCTGCCATTCGGCGGTGGGGTCGGAATCGGCAACGATCCCGGCACCGGCCTGAATCCAGGCAGTCTTACCCTTGATGACGCAGGTTCGGATTGCGATCGCGGTATCCAGGGTTCTGGCCCCCCAGCTCACGTAGCCCACGGCGCCGGCGTAGGGGCCCCGCCGGACCGGCTCCAGCTCGTCGATGATCTCCATGGCCCGGACCTTAGGGGCGCCGGAGACGGTGCCGGCCGGAAAGCAGGCCGCCAGCGCGGCAATGGCGTCCAGCTCCGGACGAAGACGACCTCGTACCTCACTGACCAGATGCATCACGTGAGAGTACCGCTCGATCGCCATGAAAGCCGTCAGGCGGACCGTTCCGAACTCCGCCACCCGCCCCACGTCGTTCCGGCCCAAGTCCACCAGCATCAGATGCTCTGCTCGTTCCTTGGGATCTGCCAGCAACTCGTCGGCCAGCGCGGCATCCTGCTCGGGCGATGAACCGCGCGGCCGCGTTCCCGCGATCGGCCGAAGGGTCACTTCCCCATCTTCCACCCGGACCAGAATCTCCGGCGAGCTTCCGATCAGATAGACATCGTCGCAGTGGAGATAGTAGAGGTAGGGGGCGGGGTTCAGTGCGCGAAGATAGCGATAGGTGAGAAAGGGGTCCGGGGCCGGCAGATCTACCCGGCGGGACAATACGGTCTGAAACGTATCGCCCGCGGCGATGTAATCCTTGATCCGCCGGACATCGTTCTGGAACTGCTGCTGGGGGTAGGGTCCAGCGGTAGCGGGCAGCTCGGGTGACTCGAGCGGCAGAACCGGATTGGGACCGCCGGCGGTGAGCCGATCCAGCCAGGAGTCAATTCGGGAGATCGCGCCCGCATAGAGCTGCCGAAGCTCCGCTGAAGAGGTGCCCCGAGGAACGTCTACGGTCGCTACAACCGTGGCGCGATTGAACAGGTTGTCCAGCACGAGCAGGGTGTCGACCACCATGAGAATGGCGTCGGGCAGACCGCGGTCGTCCGGCGGGGAGGCCGGCAGCGACTCGATGCTACGAACGATGTCGTACCCGATATACCCTACTGCCCCGCCG
The DNA here is from genome assembly GCA_035543695.1 of Gemmatimonadales bacterium. Classification (GTDB taxonomy): domain Bacteria; phylum Gemmatimonadota; class Gemmatimonadetes; order Gemmatimonadales; family GWC2-71-9; genus CAVVWJ01. The sequence goes on from DATKJJ010000014.1 coordinate 7,571, forward strand.
GTGAAGCGGGGCAAACCAGGCACCTCGACCGGCGGGTGCCGGCGCATGGTCTGGGCCAGGTGGTCCAGCGGAGCCACATCGGCATCCTGCAGCTTCCATCCGGTGCTCGTGGTCCATCGGGAGCACTCCCGTCCCTGATACCGAAACACCTCGGTGGGATCGGTGGCAAGAAAGGTGTACCGGGCCCAGCGCTCGCCTCCCTCCAGCGATTCGAGCAGAAATCCGTACCGCCCCTGGTGAAGCTTGGCGAACGCGGTGACCGGAGTGTCGCCATCCAGCAGGACCTCATGGGTGACCGGAACCATCCCGCCCTCGCGAGCGCGTTCCGCGAAGGCGTCGTAGCTGGTCCTCATTGGGGAGCGGCCACGAGGTACCGGCCTCCGGTAGCAATCGGCGCGGTGAGGTGATCCAGATCGGCCCGAACGGTGGGCAGCAGCTCGATCTGATCGCCGTTGGAGAGGACGTGTCCTACAGCCAGCGCTTCCTCGAATGCTCCGTCCGAGCGATACACTTGCCGGGCCCGCGTCGGCGCGGAGAAGTATCGGGCGTACTCGAACGTGAGCCTGGCTCCCCCGCGGATGGGCTTGCTCATGAGAATGTCCACTCCGTACACGCCAGGCTGAGGCTTCACCTCCACGGTGACGTCCTGGCCACTATCGGGAAAGGCCCCGGCCGTAAACGAAAGTCGGGCGTACACGATGTTTTCGGGGGGGCCGTGCCGAAGCACGATTGTTCGTGGGGTACCTGCGGGGAAGCTCACCGAAGTATCCGCAGGCCCGGGTCCCGAAGTCTCCAACACGATGGCGCGATTCAGCGGGACCACTCGGGCGGCCGTCGGTACCGTGGGAGGGGCGACAGCCACGGGCCTTTTGCTGCCGCACCCCCCAACTGCGAGTAGCAGCAACCCGGTTGCCGGGGCTCTCAGGTCCCGGGATATTGCGCGCATCGACAGCGTGAGGGGCAGTAGTTGAGAGATAAGAAGGCCATGTCCAGGAGCGTGAGAGCACATTGGGGAGCTCGAGTACTGCTCGGCGTTTTCCTTCTTATCTCCTACCGCTCACCGCTGTCGGCCCAATCCTGGAACACTCCCGAAACCATGACTCTGGTGCGCCGCGCGGTCGATCGCCGAGTGGCGGTGCAGGCCGACAGCTCGCTCACCAGTTACCGGGCGCGGGCCCACGGTTTTCTGTTCTTTCTGGCCCAGGTTGGAGAAGGACTGGCCCAGCCACCCAAACTGGTCAAAGCCGACCAGCTCGAGGTGGAAGTGTATTGGCAGGCGCCTAACCACAGCAAGCAGGTGATCCTCGGCTGGCGCGATGGCGCCTTTCTCCCCACCGACATCAACTACCATCGCGACCACCTCGGGATCGTCACCAACAACTTCGGGAATGTGATCCGGATCGGGGAAGGAGATGAGGTGCGTGACGTGGTCCATCCCCTTTCCCCCGCCGGCCTCACCGCGTACGACTTTGCCCTGACCGACTCGATCGCGATCCGCACTGCCCAGGGCGAGGTCACCGTTCATCAGATAGCGGTGCGGCCCCGATCATTCGACCGGCCGCTGGTGGTCGGTACCCTGTATCTCGATGTGGCAACGGCTGAGCTGGTCCGGTTTCGCTTCAGCTTCACGCCGCCCTCCTATCTCGACCGGCAACTGGAAGACATCAGCGTGGTGCTGGAGAACGCGCTGTACGAGGGTCGTTTCTGGCTGCCCTACCGCCAGGAGGTGGAGATTCGCCGCAGGGCCATCTGGCTGGATTTTCCGGCCCGTGGAATCATCCGCGGTCGCTGGGAGATAGACGGATACGACATGAATGTGCCCTGGCCTCCCCAGCTGGTTGGTGCGCCCGCTATCGGTGGTCTGGTGCATCCGGGAGGTGACTCACTCTGGACCGAGCCGCTGGACCAGGCGATAGCCGGTGTGGCCCAGCCGGTAAACCGGCAGGACATGGAGTCTCTTCGAGCCGAGGTGGAGCGCATTGCGGGGGCCCGGGCTCTGGCCGGACTGCCCTCCCAGCGGCTGGCCACCGGCTCGCTGAGCGACATCGCACATGTGAACCGAGTTCAGGGTCTCGCGTTGGGGATCGGAGGGACATTCGCGCTCACCAGTGGGCGGCTGCAACTGCGGCCTGCTGTCGGCTATGGCACGTCGGATCACCGATGGCTCGCCTCGCTCTCTGCTGGCTGGAACTTTGGCGCCACCCAACTCCAGGTCTCGGGCTCCCGGCGGATCAGCGATTTCAGCGATGTTCCTGTAATAGCTCCACTACTGAACTCGTTCACGTCCCAGGAGGCCGGCCAGGACTATGGCGACTACGTGCTGCTCACTGCCGCCGATCTCACGGTTGCCCACCGCCTGGGAGGACGAACGTCTCTTCGTGGCAGTATCGGGGCCGAGGAGAGCCAGTCAGTCACCGTTCAAGCATCTCCGGCCAACGGGACTTACCGCCCGAATCCAGCACTGGGCAGTGGAAGCTATGGGGTAGCCCGTCTCGAGCTGGAGCAGGCGAGCGGCGGAATCGCACTGCGTCACGACCTCCAGGGACAAGTATCACTCGAGTTGGGCGATGGACCGGACAATTACGTTCGGGCGGCAGCGCACGGGGTTTGGACCGCGCGGTTCGGTGGCAGTGAGCTCCAATCAACCCTGGACCTGGCAGCCGGAAGCAATGGCCTTCCGCCGCACCGGAGCTTTGTGCTGGGTGGGCGGGGCACGCTGGTTGGAGAACCATTCCGGGCATACGGCGGCCGGGAAATGGCCCTGGGTCGCTTGGAATGGAGGTTCGAAGTACCGGTGCCCGCTCTGTCCCTCGGCTCGTACGCCTCGACGGGTCAGCATATGGTGGTGGCGCCGTTCGTCGCCGCGGGGTATGCGGGGCGCCCCTACCAGTCGCTGCCCTGGACGGAGACCGACGGCATTCGTCCCGTCGCCGGCATCGCGGTCGAGTTGCTCATGCGGATCATCCGATTGGAAGCGGGGATTGGACTGCGCGATGGCCGGGTGGGCCTCACCATCGATGTGAACCGGGACTGGTGGGGCCTGCTATAGCTCCCTTATTTTGCGGCGTGGCTCCGCCCCCAGGGGCTCCCTCCACCCGCCGCTGTAGAGAATCATGCAGTTCACCGATGAATGGTTGGTGCCCTCCATCGAGACCCTCCTGTCCGATGAGGCCGTCAAGGCCTTGCGGCAGGAGCCGGGACCCGATGCGTCCCTCTGGGACATCCTGGTCAACCGCAAGCTGGCCACCGACGAGCAAATCCTAGGTGCCGTGGCTGCCCGCTTTCGATTGCCGGTGGCCGAGCTGTCCAAGGCGGACCCCAAGCTGACGACGACAGTTCCCGAGCAGCTGGCCCGCCGGTTCAACGTGGTACCCGTGCGTCAGACCGACTCCTTCCTCGAAGTGGCGACCTCAAATCCTTTTGACATCGATGCTGAGAAAATGCTGGCCTTCGCCACCGGGCGAGAGGTCCGCATGTTGTTGGGCTCCCCCTCGAAGATCCGAGAGAAGCTGGACGAGATCTATCGCGAAACCGAGACCGCGGTGGCCCGGCTGCTGGAAGGCATCAGCGGCGACTTCGAGGTGGAGCAGATCAAGGAGGACGAGGAGAGCGCCGCGAGCGAGCAGCAGGCCAGCCAGCGGCCGATTCTGCGGCTGGTCGATACCATGATCGCCGATGGCGTGACCAACCGGGCCAGCGACATCCATATCGAGCCGGTGGAAGGCGGCGTTGTCGTTCGCTACCGCATCGATGGCGTCTTGCGCCAGGTGATGAAAATCCCTCGGAGCGCCGGCGTCCCCCTGATCTCGCGCATCAAGATCATGTCGAAGCTCGATATCGCCGACCGGCTCCGGCCTCAGGATGGAAGAGCCCGGGTCTCGGTGAACGGCGAGGCAATCGATCTCCGGATCTCGACGCTTCCCGCCTCGCACGGCGAGAAGGTGGTCATCCGGGTGCTGAATCAGAAAGCCACCACCCTGGCGCTGGACTCCTTGGGACTGAGCGAGGACGAAGAAAAGGGGATCCGGGCGCTCCTGTCGAACAAAGAGGGCATCATCCTGGTGACCGGTCCGACCGGGTCGGGCAAGACAACCACGCTGTACTCCGCTCTGCGGGCGGTCCAGGGTACTGGCGTAAACATCGTGACCGTGGAAGACCCGGTGGAATACCGGTTGGGCGAGAACGTCGTCCAGGTGCAGGTGAACGAAAAGGCCGGACTCACCTTCGCGGCGGCGCTGCGATCCATTCTGCGACAGGACCCGGACGTAGTGTTGGTAGGTGAGATTCGAGACAAGGAAACCGCGCAGATCGCGCTGCAGGCTTCGCTCACCGGCCACCTGGTGCTCTCCACTCTCCACACCAACGATGCGCCCAACACGGTAACCCGCCTGGTCGACATGGGCATGGAGTCGTACAAGATCGCGCCGGCGCTGCGGGGCATAGTCGCCCAGCGGCTGATGCGCCGGCTTTGTAAGAAATGCCGGGTGCAAGCCACCGAGCCGGTAAGCGAGCGGCTGCAGCGGTTCGTTCCTCCCGGCAGCACCCTGTACCAGGGAGTTGGTTGCTCCGACTGCTCCATGACCGGCTACCGTGGTCGATTCAGCATCGTGGAAGTCCTCACCATGAATCCGGACCTCGAGCGCCGCATTGCCGATGGCGCCAGCGCGGAAAAGATCGCTGAGGCGGCCCGCAGGGCCGGAATGCGGTCGCTGTGGGGGAGCGGCTTGCGCCACGTGCTCGCCGGCGAATCGACCCTGGAAGAGCTGCTGCGGGTCACCGATGTCCCCCGCGAGGAGGGGCCGGCCGAGCCGCCCCCCGCTCCTCGCCGAGGCGATTCCGGCCGAACGGCGGCTCCGCCTGCGGCACCGCCCCTCTCGCCGTCGGCAGCGACTCCCCTCTCTGACTTCTCGATGGACATGGAGCTGATAGAGGAGCCCACCGATGTCGATGACGTCGTGGTGGGCGGACGGGGGCAAGGCGCCTGTGTGCTCCTGGTGGAAGATGAGGAACAGCTTCGCCGGGTGATGAAGGACCTGCTGCAGCGCGAGGGTTATCGGGTGGCCGAAGCCAGGGACGGGGTTCAGGCGCTCGATGAGGTCGACCGATTCGCCCCCGATGTGATCATTCTCGATCTGAATCTGCCGGGGCTCGACGGGTACGGCGTATTGGCGCAGCTGCGTTCGCGTCCGGCCACGCGCGACATTCCGGTTATGGTCCTGACCGCCAAGGGCGACGAAGACAATGAGGTGCGGGTGTTCGAGCTGGGCGCCGACGACTTCGTCACTAAACCTTTCCGGGCCCGGGCCCTCACCGCGAGACTCGAGGCGATGTTGGGCCGCCGCAGAGCCTGAGCAACCCGTAACGCAGAGCCGTTCTCCGCCCTAAGCGACCTCCATTAACCACATTCTGATCATCGACCCGGCCACCTCGACGCTGGCGCGGATCCTGGAAGCGGATAACTGTTAAGCCATGCCATCTGAGTTGTTTGCCCGAAGGCCTCTGGGATGACATCGATTCGCGCCTCGCTGGTCGACGTCTACGTTCTCCGTGGGGTCGGAAGCTCGCTGCAGTGTCTGGCGCTTCGGCGGGCGGCCGGTGGACGGTGTCCCGGTTCGTGGGAAAGCGTTCACGGCCACATCGAGCCGGCCGAACGGCCCACTCGCGCGGCCGAGCGTGAGTTGGAGGAAGAGACGGGCCTCATTGCTGCTCGGCTCTACAACCTGAGCCGGGTGGAACTGTTTTATCAGCACCGCACCGATGAGGTGGCGCTGGTGCCCGTGTTCGCCGCCTTCGTGGCGGACGATGCGGCGGTGCGGCTCGGGCCGGAGCACGACGGGTTCGAGTGGCTCAGCCCGGCCGCCGCGCGAGCGCGCTTCGCCTGGCCCCGCGAGCGCCGCGCCCTCGACGACATCCAAATCCTGCTGAACCAGGGAAACGCGGGTGCGGTGGACGACGTGTTGCGGGTATGCTGAGCCCATTTCTGCTTTCCCTCCTGACGATCTGGTCTCCTTCCTCGGGCAAGACTGCGCCGTGCATCAGGCCCACCCGTGCCGGCACCCAGGTGCAGGGTGAGGTGCGGGTCTGCCCGGGCCGCTATCGGATTGCCGACGCCAACGAGCTAGGCATCATCATTGCCGCGGCCTCAGGCACCCGGATCGATCTGACCGGAGTGATTCTGGAGAGCGGCGACTCGGTGCCGGCTCGGTTCGTGGGCGCGGGTATCACCAGCCGAGGCGTGGACGCCGTAACCATCACCGGCGGTGCCATCCATGGCTACCGGTACGGGATCCGCTTGGAGGGTGGCCGGTCTCACCGGGTCAGCGGCGCCGATCTCTCCGGCAGCCGGGATCAGGGCGTGCGCTCCACGCCGGCACGGCCGGAGGCCGCGGACCAACTGAACCTGATTCGGGCGGACAGCTTCGAGCGGTATGGCGGCGGCATTCTGCTCCGGCGGACCAGCGGAACCAGCATCACGGGAGTCACTGCCCGGGCCGCTCAAAACGGGATCGCGCTCATGGAGGTGCGCGACAGCTACATCGCCGACAACGATGTGTCGGCGAACAATGGCTGGGGCATTCAGCTCTGGCGGTCGGCCCGCAACGTCATTGCCCGCAATCGCGCGGACCATACCCGCCGCTGTGAGTCCCAGGTGCCGGCCGGGGATTGCGGCGCGGCGGCCCTGCTCCTTCGCAACGCAAGCGACTCCAACACCATCGTCGACAACGACCTCAGCGCCTCGAGCCTGGGTCTTCTCCTCGCCGGGGACCCGAAGGCAATGGAGCCATCGGTCGGCAACCTGGTATACCGCAACGACGCCTCAGCCGCCTTGCGGACCGCCTTCGTTTCGTCCTTCGGGTGGAACAACCTCTTTCTGGACAATCGGGCGGACAGCACCGTCATCGGAATCAGGCTGACGCACTCGGGCGGGTCGACGGTCAGGGGCAATACCATCATCGGCGCCCGCACGGCCGGCATCGTCAGCGAAAACGGCAACGACAACGTGATTCTGGGAAATGTCGTGATCGGCGGAAGCGTGGGGATCAGGGTGGCCGCGCCGTCTCAGCGGGGCGATTCCAGTCAGCGTTACCGGATCGACGACAACCGGCTGTCGCGACTGGAACAGGGCATCGTGATGGAGCATACCACCCGGGCGCAAATCCGGGGAAACATCTTCGACGGAGTGGGGGACGGATTGGTGGTGGACGGGGATGGCCATGCCAGTGAGGTGACCGGCAACATCTTTCTTCGCGCGTCCCGCTGGTTCATCGAGGCCCCGGATCTGGCCGCAGGCGGGAACTACTGGGCAACGGCGGACGCGTCAACCGCAACTGCCAAGGTGAAGGGCCGGATCAGCGTGCTCCCGTGGAAGCCGGCCAGCGCGGCAGGCTACTGAAGAATCTCCTTTGCGATGGTCCGCAGGTCCCTCGGGTTGAAAGGCTTCCGTACCCGGCGGATCGGTTGTCCGGTGAAGGGCGGGGGCAGCTCCTCTTCACCCCGGCAGGCAACGACCAGCCGGCTTCGAGCCTGGGGACAGGTAAGAAGCAGCGCGTGCGCGAACGGCTCGGCCGATCCGGTCGGCATCCGCACATCCGCGATGATCATGTCATATTCTCCCTCTTGGGCCAATCTGAGGGCCTGTTCTCCCGACCTCACTGATTCGACCGCGTGCCCATCCGGGGCGAATAACGCGTGGACCAGACGATGGACCGCCGGGTCTTCGTCCACCACGAGAATGCGGCGGTGTGATCGCCCATTCTTCGTGCTCGGGGCCGCAGCCTCCGCCGGCAGGTCGGTTTCGTAGACCGGCAGGCTAATCCGGAACTCGGCTCCGGTCTCGCCCGGCTGCTCGTAGGTAAGGTCTCCGCCGTGGGCCTTGACCAGGCCGTAACTGAGCGAGAGCCCCAACCCGGTGCCTTCTCCGGGGGCTTTGGTAGTGAAGAACGGGGTGAAGAGGTACGGCGCCAGGTGCTTGGGCACTCCAGGACCGTTGTCCCGGACTCGCAGCACTGCCTCTCCGTCTTCCCGGCTGGTGAGCAGGGTGATCCGCCGGTCCTGCTCAGACGGAAGACTGGTAACCGCCTGCACGGCGTTGGTGATCAGATTGAGCAGCACCTGCTGCAGCTC
>DATKJJ010000015.1:0-6849 GCA_035543695.1 Gemmatimonadales bacterium
AGGAAGAGAAAGCAGCCCAGGCCAAGATGGTGGCTCTCCGGGTCCGGACCGACAGCCTGCGGAAGGCGCGCCGGATTGCCGACTCGCTTGCCGTGATCCGCCATGCCGCTTGCGTCGACTCGGTCCGCGCCGACCTGTCGAAGCCGGTGGCGATCAAGAAGACGAAGAGCGCCAAGCGGAAGAAGGCGCCGGCTCCATCGCCGGAACTGATCGCTACTCAGGCCCAGCAAGTCTGCGAACAGATGGAAGGCGCGCCGCAAGGCACGCTGGCGGCCAATCAGCCGCAACCGGCCGTCTCGAGCGACACCGCCAAGCAGCAGCCCAAGGCCGATTCCTCGGCAGCACCGGCGCCGGCCGGAGCGCCTGTTGCATCCGCCACGCCTGCTCCTGTAGCCGCGGAGCCCACACTGCTGCCCGGCCAAGCGGCTCAGCCTGCCACGCCTCCGTCCGCTCTCAGTCCGGTGGTTGATCCCGCCACGGGCGACGCTGGGACTCAGGACTCGGTTCAGAAAGCAAAGGACCTGGAGTTGTCCCGGGAGACCTTCGCCTACTCCGGCTCGGCCCGGGACCCGTTCAACTCGCTCCTCAACATGGCCAAGAACGGCCCGGAACTGGCCGACCTGCAGCTGGTGGGCATCTACCAGAATCTGCGGGCGCCCAGCGGCAGCATCGCGGTGTTCCGGGAGAAGGACGGAGGCAAGCGTCACAAGCTCCGTGCCGGTGACCAGGTCGGCCGCTCGCGCCTGGTGCAGATCCGTGAACGGGACGTGGTATTCACCATTGAGGACTTCGGCTTTGAACGTCAGGAAACCCTTTCTCTCCGGAAGCAGGAGGACGTAGCCCCATGACCCGAGTCTATCGCCTGATGGTCGCCACCGCCGCGATCTTCGGAGTGACCTCCGCGGCGCGCGCGGATGGCCCCGCGAGCGGAGAGGTCACGGGCGTCAGTGTCCAGCCCTCACCCGGACGCGCCGACGTCATCGTCAATGTTCGCGGAGCCGTCGAGGTCCGCGACTTCATGCTGCAGAGCCCCAACCGGCTGGTGCTCGACGTGGTCGGCGCCAAGCTCAAGGGGAATACCAGCGGCATCTATGATGGAGTGAAGCGGGGCGGGGTGCTGAACCTCCGCTACTCGCAGTTTGCGCCCGATGTGGTTCGGATCGTGATGGATCTCGATCGGACCATGGACTACCACGTCGAGCGTCTGGCCGATGCCATCCGGGTCTCGTTTGGCACCGACGAGTCGTTCCTGGCCTGGTCGTCCAACGATCCGCAACAGCGGAAGGCCGTCACCGCCAAGACGACCACTCGCCTGCAGCCAGAAGTGCAGCTGCCGGCCAGCCGGTTGGTCCGCACCACTGCGGCGGAAGAGCCGCGGATCACCGTGGTCTGGGATCGCGCCAGCATCGCCGACGTGGTGGCCGGGTTCGCTGCCTTCAGCGGCCGCACCATCATTCTGGGCAAGGACATCAAGGGTGAGGTCTCCGCCGAAATCCGGAACCAGCCCTGGCCCCAGGCGTTCCAGGCGATTCTGGCCGCGCAGGGACTCTCGGCTCAGGAAATGGCGGGCGGCATCATTCGGGTAGACAACCCCTCCGCGCTGGCGTCGCTCGACTCGCTCGAGCCGCTGGAGACCAGCGTGGTCCGGATCAACTATGCCAAGGCCAAAGAGCTGACCAAGAGCGTCGAGGGCAGCCTGACCAAGGGCCGCGGCAAGGTCATCGCCGACGACAATTCCAACTCGCTCATCCTCACCGATACCCGGAGCCGGATCGGCCAGCTCACCGAGTTCGTCCGGGGACTGGACGTACGCACTCCGCAGGTCTCCATCAAGGCCAAGCTGGTCTTCGTGGACCGGACCGATATCGAGGAGCTGGGCCTCAAGTACGACCTGGGTAACCAGAACCAGTTCTTCAATAAGGTGGTCCAGCGCTGCTGCGATCCGTCCACCGGCGAGCTCTACAAGCCAGAGGTCAATGTGGTTGACCTCGGCGGCAACGCGCTGTCCGGAATCGGAAACGCCAGCGGAGTCGTGACCGGATCGGCGATCGACCTGGTCTTCTCCACCGCGCTGGGCGGATTCTCCCTCACCTCGTTCCTCAGCGCGGTCGAGCGGGCCGACCTATCCGACATCCAGGCCGAACCGGTTATCACCACGCTGGACAACCGGAAGGCCGACATCCTGGTGGGTGAGGAAACGCCGGTTCGCGTCATCGACGCCAGCTCCAGCGGCGATGCCAAGGCCAGCGTCATCTTCAAGGAGACCGGTATCCGGCTGACGGTGACGCCGCACGTCACCAGCAACCGCCAGATCGCCATGGAGCTGCACACCGAGCGGTCGTCGATCCAGCCACTCGCCGCCACTGACCTGGGCTTCGTCTTCCAGACTCAGCGGGCCGAGAACCAGCTCCTGGTCAACGACGGCGAAACCGCGGTCATCGGCGGCCTTACCGTCACTCAGGTAACCAACACCCGGACCGGCATACCGTTGCTCTCCGGGTTGCCGATCATCGGGAAGCTGTTCAGCTTCAGCTCCAACAATGAAAACCGGCGAGACCTGATCATCCTGGTCACGCCCCGGATCATCGACGACAACATCGCTCCTGAGTGAGCCTAGAGCAGGAGCATGAGGTCAATCAAGGACGAGCCCGGCGCCCGCCGGGCTCGTTCGTTATCATAGGGAGATCTCGGACCTCAACCCGGAAGCTGGTGCAATGCTTCGATTCACCACCGCAGGGGAATCGCATGGCAGGGCGCTCGTCACTATCGTCGAGGGTCTGCCCGCGGGCCTCCCGGTGTCAGCGGAGTGGGTCGACCGGGAACTGGCGCGCCGGATGCAGGGCTACGGCCGGGGCGCCCGAATGAAAATCGAGCGCGACCAGATCGAGTGGCTGGCCGGACTTCGAGCCGGAGAAACCCTGGGCTCGCCGGTCGCGATGCTGATTCCCAACCGCGATTGGACCAATTGGGAAGACGTGATGGCGCACGAGCCCGCCGATCACATCGGGGAGCTGCGCCGCCGCAGGGTAACCCGCCCCCGGCCGGGCCACGCCGATCTGGCCGGTGTGCTCAAGTACGATCGGCTGGACGCGCGGGATATCCTGGAGCGGGCCAGCGCCCGGGAGACCACAGCCCGGGTAGCGGCAGGCGCCCTGGCCAAGCGGCTGCTGGACGAGTTCGGGATCGAAATCGGGAGCCACGTTGTTTCCCTGGGCGGGATCGAGGTTCCCCGGGCGGAGTTGCCGGTACCCCTCAATCGGGCGTCAGACCGGTCGGAGATCCGGGTGCTCGATCCTGCAGTCGAAGCCCAGATCGTCAGCCGGATCGACGCAGCCAAGAAGGCAGGCGACACCCTTGGTGGTGAGGTGGAAGTCATCGCCCGGGGAGTGGTGGTCGGCCTGGGCAGTCACGTCGCCTGGGACCGGAAGCTCGACGGGCGGCTCGCCGGGATCATGATGTCCATCCCGGCGGTCAAAGGCGTTGAGATCGGGATGGGTTTCGAGGCGGCCCGCCGGCCGGGCTCCGAGGTGCACGATCCCATCGAAGGCGGGGCAGCAGGGCGGTGGGGCAGCGGGGCAGAGCCCGGCCCTCCTGGGCCGGCTGACCCACGCGGCGGATTCAGGAGACCGACGAATAACGCCGGCGGGCTGGAGGGCGGGATCACAAATGGGGAACCGGTTGTTGTTACGGTGGCAATGAAGCCGATCTCCACCCTGATGTCCCCCCTCGCCACAGTCGATCTCGCGTCAGGGCAGCCGGCCAAAGCGGTGAGCGAGCGATCGGATGTCACCGCGGTTCCGGCAATGGGAGTGATCGCCGAAGCGGTGATGGCGCTGGTGTTGGCCGATGCCATGCTGGAGAAGTTCGGGGGCGACTCTCTGGCCGAAATGCGCCGGAACTATGACGGCTACGTGGCCGCGCTGGGTTCCCGCTGGCTCGAGCGGAGTCAGGCGAGGGAGGGCTGATGCCCCGCCATATCCTCCTGGTGGGACTGCCCGGAGCAGGCAAGAGCAGCGTCGGCAAGCTGGTGGCGGAGGCCTTGAACACCTTCGTCATCGACATCGATGCGCTCCTGGTGCGGGAAATGGGTATGCCGGTGAGTCAGATCATCGGGATGGTGGGAGAGCCCCGATTCCGGGAGATGGAACGCGACGCGGTCAAGGCCGCTCAGGCCCGGGATCCATGCGTGATCGTTCCGGGCGGAGGGTGGGCGGCACAGCCAGGCCAGCTGGATGGGGCCAAGCAGGCCGGCCTGGTCATCTACCTGAGATGCCTGCCTCCAACCGCCGTGAAACGCTGTGAGCAGGGTGAGGCCCGTCCTTTGCTGGCGGGGGTGGACCCGGGCCAGCGGATGCAAGCGCTTTTCGAGGAACGGGAGCCGTTTTACAAGCAGGCGCACCATCAGATAAACACCGAGAACACCTCACCTGAGGCGGTCGCGGCAGAGGTCATGGCCTTAGCAAGACAGCACGGAGGCTGGTTCGCCCGATCGGGGTCCTGAGGTCGTGGTTCTTGCATTTGGCCCGGAGGTGCGGGTTTCTTGCTACCTGCCGGCTTGATGGTTGAATGAGTCGGATACTTACACTGGAGTCTATGGCAACGAGAACGCGAAGGACGGGAAAGACCGCTCGCACCCCCAAGGTGAGTCGCGCCAAGAACAATGGTGCGCCTCCCAAGGGTCGGGACGGACGTCCAGCCCTCGTCATCGTCGAGTCGCCCACCAAGGCCAAGACCATCGGTAAGTACCTCGGCTCGGGCTACGACGTAAAGGCCACTGTTGGGCACCTCCGAGATCTGCCCACTCGGGAGCTCGGCGTTGACGTGGAGAACGGGTTCGAGCCCAAGTACGTCACCATCAAAGGCAAGACAAAGACACTGGCCGAGCTGAAGAAGGCGGCCAAGGCCGCGTCTGCCATTTACCTGGCCACCGACCCGGACCGCGAGGGTGAGGCCATCGCGTGGCATGTGGCGGAACAGATCCGGCAGGGCCTGCCCGCTTCCATTCGTACTCACCGCATCCTGTTCCACGAGATCACCAAGGAGGCCATTCAAGAGGCGCTCCGGGATCCGGGTAAGATCGATGATCGCAAGGTGGATGCGCAGCAAGCCCGCCGCATTCTCGATCGTCTGGTGGGCTACAAGGCCAGTCCCATTCTCTGGCACAGCATCAAGACCGGGCTCTCGGCCGGACGGGTCCAGACCGTCGCGCTTCGGCTGATCGTCGAGCGGGAGCGGGAAATCCGCGCGTTCAAGCCTCAGGAGTACTGGACCATCGAGGCGCTCTGCGCCAAGGATGGGCAAACCTTCGAAGCCGCGCTGGCCAAACTCGGGGGCCATAAGCCGCAGCTCCACACTGAGGCCGATGCCCGCGCCGTGGTAGACGCAGTCAGGCCCCGGCCATTCGTCGTCACCAAGGTCGAGAAGCGAAACCGTAAGAAGAATCCCGCGGCGCCGTTTACCACCAGCACGCTGCAGCAGGAGGCCGCCAAAAAGCTGGGCTTCTCCTCCCGCCGCACCATGCGGGCCGCGCAGGATCTCTATGAGGGCATGGATGTCGGCGAAGACGGACCGGTCGGTCTCATCACGTACATGCGAACGGACTCACCGCAGGTATCCGAGACGGCCGTTGCCTCGGTCAGAGGCTTCATCAAGAAGAACTACGCCAAGTCGTACCTGCCCGAAGAGGCCAACGTCTACAACCCGAAGAAGAATGCTCGGGTGCAGGGTGCCCACGAGGCCATTCGGCCCACCGACGTCAGCCGGCGGCCGGAGCAGATTCAGCAACATCTCGAGCCGGACCAATACCGTCTGTACCAGCTGATCTGGCAGCGCTTCGTGGCCTCGCAGATGACGCCGGCCGTCTACGACATGACCGTCGTGGAATTCGATCTGGGCGAGTACCTGTTCCGGGCAACCGGGTCGGTGCTCCTGTTCGACGGCTACCATGTCATCTACACCGAGGGCCGGGAAAAAGAGGAAGGCAAGACCATGGACGATCTCCCGCCCATTCCGCCGCTGGCGGTGGGAGACCAGGTCGAGGTCCGGGAGATTACGCCCAATCAGCACTTCACTGAGCCGCCGCCGCGCTTCTCGGAGGCCAGTCTGGTCAAGGAGCTGGAGCGGCTCGGCATCGGGCGGCCCTCCACCTACAGCGCCATCATCTCAACGCTTTCGGCCCGGGAATATGTGAAGGTAGACCAGAGACGCTTCTTCCCCACCGAGCTGGGCGAGACGGTGGAAAAGATCATGGTCGGCAAGTTCCCCGGAATCTTCAATGTCGAGTTCACCTCCGAAATGGAGGACGAGCTGGACCGCATCGAAGACGGCGAACTGGGTTGGCAGCGGGTGCTCCAGGCCTTCTATGGGCCGTTTACCAAAGCCCTCAATGCGGTCGACATGAAGGCGCTGGTGGCCGATGCCCACGGACTCAACCCCGAGGAGCTGGCCAAGGAGCGCTGCCCCAAGTGTGGCAGCCCAATCGAGCTGCGAACCGGCCGCTTCGGTCCTTACCTGGCGTGCCTCAAGTACAAGGACACCTGCGACTACGTGAAGTCGCTCAAGAAGGTGAAGGTGCCGGATCGGCCCAGCGATGAGAAGTGCCATCTCTGTGGGTCGGCCATGGTCATCAAGACCGGGCGGTTCGGCGAGTTCCTCGCCTGCACCACGTACCCGAACTGCAAGGGAACCCGATCGATCCCGATGGGACTGAAGTGTCCCAAGTGCCCCACCGGCGATCTCACCGAGCGGCGCACCAAGCGGGGCAAGTCGTTCTGGGGCTGCCTGCGCTATCCAGAGTGTGACTTCTCCACCTGGAACCGTCCGGTTCCGGAGACCTGTCCCTCCTGCGGC
>DATKJJ010000016.1:0-3688 GCA_035543695.1 Gemmatimonadales bacterium
GCCATCCTCATCACGATCATGGTGTTGGAGCTCAAGGTGCCTCACGGCGAGAGCGTCGAGGCTCTGGCACCGTTGATCCCGGTGTTCCTGAGCTATGTCCTGAGCTTCGTCTACCTGGGGATCTACTGGAACAACCATCACCACATGCTACACGTCACCCATCGGGTGACGGGCACGATTCTCTGGGCGAATCTGCACCTGCTGTTTTGGCTATCACTGGTGCCGTTCGTGACGGCCTGGATGGGCGAGAACCACCTGGCCTCAGCCCCGACCGCGCTCTATGGCGTGGTTCTCCTGATGGCAGCCGTGGCCTACTGGGTGCTGCAGCAGCAGATCTTGCGTGCGGAAGGGCCGCGGTCCGTCCTGGCCACGGCCGTGGGCCGCGACCTCAAGGGGAAGATCTCCCCCCTGCTCTATCTGTTGGCCATCGGAGCCGCTTCGGTCCGCCCCGGGCTGGCGCATGCCGTTTACGTTCTGGTTGCACTCATGTGGTTGATTCCCGATCGTCGCATCGAGCGGGCGGTCACCAGCGCGCAGCCGACCCGGTCGGGTGCGTCGGGCGCCGCCTAACATGCGCGTGCTGCGTCCAATGCTTCAAACCTAAGGCAACGTGCGCCAGCGGAGATCCCCCAATTGATGCGCTGTGCGTCAAGCCGTTCAAGAGCATGGGAGTGAACCCAGTCTGAAGATCTGGATCGATGCCGACGCGGCTCCCAGGGACGTGAAGGAACTGGTGTTTCGGGCGGCCAAACGGCTGGCGCTCGAGACTGTCCTCGTCGCCAACCAGCGGCTCCAGACGCCGCCGGGCAACCCGCTGGTCCAGGCCGTGTGGGTGGACGGCGGGGCGGATGTGGCCGATCAGCACATCGCAGCCCACGCCAGCCCCGGAGACCTGGTGGTCACCCAGGACATCCCGTTGGCCGCACTTCTGGTCCCCAAGGGCATCGCGGTGCTGGATCCCCGAGGCGATGAGCACACACCCGAAACCATCGGCGAGCGGCTTTCGGTGCGTGACTTCATGGATCAGGCAAGAATGGCGGGGGCGGTCACCGGCGGCCCCCGGCCCTACGACGCTCGGGCAAAGCAGGCCTTTGCGGCCGCCCTGGATCGGGTGCTCACCCGCCTGCGCCGCCAGTCAGGCGGCAGCTAGGACCTCTCACAAACACCGAACAGCCATTAGAAATGCCCAAGAAAGAGATTCCCGCGAAGCAACGCGACAGCTTGCTGAAAACCCTGAAAGCCCGCTTCGATGCCCACCTGGAACGCCATGCCGGGCTCGAATGGGCTGCGGTACTGGCAAGGGTCGAGGCGAACAACGCGAGGCTCTGGTCGCTCCATGAAATGGAGCAATCCGGCGGCGAGCCGGATGTGGTTGGTATGGATGAGTCGACCGGTGAATGCCTCTTCATGGACTGTTCAGCCCAGAGCCCTAAGGGACGCCGAAGCGTGTGTTACGATCGCCAGGCACTGGAGGCACGGAAGGAGCACAAACCAAAGACCAGCGCCGTTGAGATGGCAACCGCCATGGGTGCCGCCCTCCTCACGGCGGAGGAATATCAGGACCTCCAGACACTGGGCCAGTTGGACACGACAACGTCCAGCTGGGTGCAAACACCTGACAGGATCCGCAAGCTTGGCGGCGCGCTCTTCTGTGATCGCCGCTACGACACGGTCTTCGTGTACCATAACGGTGCCGAGTCCTACTATGCCGCTCGTGGATTCCGGTGCTCACTCAGGGTCTAGCTGTCTCATGGGGAGCTGGGATGAGCTCGCTGCGGAAATATTCGTTGGCCGCTGGTCTGTCCCGCCGCCGCGGTTGCGGCGCTGCCCATCGCCGTATGGGAGTTCTCGCTGGGCGTCTACCTGACCATCTGGGGGTTCAAACCCTCTCCGATCACTGCCGGTTTGTGACGAGCAGTTCACGACGAGGTCTAACATGGTGTATCCCGAGCTCCGCCATTTACTGAGCCCAGATCTAGCGCCCCCGACGATGCCGGAGAATCCCGCCGATTGCGCCGTGCCGTTCCAGGCACTCATAGGCCCCCGCGCCGGAGAAGGAGCAGAGGCCTTTGGCTTCACCGCGGTGACCCCAACCTATCTTCGGCGCTCAGTCGGGCCGACGTGGGGGCGTGGCTACCTGATTCTGGAGGAGTTCAGCTGGGAGACGATGACCCACGCGCTGGCCCTGCTGCTGGCCCACTGCGTGCGACCAACCTGGGAAGAGGTGGCAGCAGAGCTGAATAAGGAGCTCCACTGGGAGTTTGACAATTATCGCGTGGCTCAGGCCTGACAAGCAGCCCGGCTGGCCCGCGCTTATGCCCGCTTGCTGAGACAGCGGCGGACTTCCTCGAGCAGACGCTCAGCCGGAAAGGGCTTGGGCACCACGCCGCAGGGCGCCAGCACTCCCATGTTCGCCAGCTCACCCTGAGCGTAGGCCGACATGAGAATCACCGGAACATCGGGACGGATCGCTACAATCGCCCTCATCAGCTCGACGCCGTTGAGCCGGGGCATGATGATGTCGGAGACCACCAGCTCGACCGGCACGGCATTCTTCTCGATCAACTCCAGCGCCTCGGCTCCGTCGGCGGCTTCGTGCACGATATGGCCGTCCTGTTGCAGCACCCTCGAGGCGAAGCGCCGAACCGCGCGCTCATCATCCACCAGGAGCACGTGACATCCACCTTCGTGGACACACGGAGGCAAGCTGGGCGAGGATCCCGAGCCGGCGTCCGGTACGCTGTGGATCATCAGGAATCGAGTTGACGGGGGTAATTCAAGATAGCAGCAGCCCTCACCGACGGGAATACTATTGATGCTTCACGAGAGACCGACTCGGTGCACCTTGGGTTAATCGCCACTCTCTGCGCGGGCCTGTTCGCGGGCGCTGCCATTTACATCACCCTGGTGGAACATCCATCGCGCCTGGAGTGGTACGGTGCTGGCTGCTACCGAGTTCGGCACCAGCGCATGCACCTGCGGGGCGTTTCAGGTCTTATCGGCTCCCGCTGCTTGGATCGGCCTGGAACGTCACAAAGCCGCCGAGGATCCAGGTCACTCCACCATCGCGTGAGCGCTCGATCAACTGTTCGTACCCAGCCTTTAGGGGACGCCAGGTAAGCCGCACCTGAATCGGGACACCTCTGTCCAGCCGGGTTCGGAAGAAGCGCCATTCGGCAGCGTCCAGTCGTCCCTCGTAGACCTGGGAGTTCAGCCCGTCATCGACGTAGTGTACCATCCAGCGCTGAGTGGAGGCATCGTACGCCCGTATGACCTTCGCGGTGAAGAGCACATGGCCATCTTTGACCGCTTTCCAGTGCTCCTCCAAGGCACAACGACTGAACAGCGACTGGCTGTGCACCGTCATGAGGGCATCCAACACGGTATCACGGCCGGAGACACTGTAGCTGCGACCCTGCCAGTTGCCTTGAAGGAACGCCATAGTCTTGGCGAGCGAGTCGGCACATGCAGGCGCGGCCGGTGCTTGGGCCTGGGCTCCGCGACCGATATTGGAGAGTAGCGCGAGAAGAAGAAACACGGCCGAGAGACGCATGAGGACTCCTGGATCGGCTTTTCAAACTCTACGGCCTGGCGCGATATGAGGTTTCGAGTGGGCTGTGGCGCAGTACGATTTCAAGTACAATCCGAATAACATCCTGACCAGCAATTGTCGAAAGGCGCCAGTGGT
>DATKJJ010000017.1:0-3506 GCA_035543695.1 Gemmatimonadales bacterium
ACAAGATCTCCCGGGTCAGGATACCCAAGCTTTTCCTGCACGCCCGGGCCGATGACGTGGTTCCACTGGCCCACGGCCGCCGGCTGTTCGCGGCGGCGCCCCCGCCCAAGACATTCGTCGAGCTCAACGGTGGCCATGGGGATGCGTTCCAAATCGACTCCGCCACCTACTTCAACAGTATTCGGCGATTCGTGGAGGGTCTCCCAGGGCAAGGGGAAACGAAGGGCAGCAGGTGAGGTAGCACTCCGTCGAATCGTCCCTCACGTTCCGTCGTTCCGTCGTTCCGTCGTTCCCCCCGTTCCCCCGTTCCCCACCTATCTTCCACTCATGCCCGCCGTGCCAGAACAGCTGCGAGCCGCCGTGGCCGAGCGCTACCGTATCGAGGAAGAGATCGGTCGTGGGGGAATGGCTTCGGTGTATCTGGCCGAAGATCTGAGGCACGGTCGCAAGGTCGCCATCAAGGTGTTGCTGCCCGGTCCGGGCCATTCGTACGAGCCCCAGCGCTTCCTTCGCGAGATCCGGATTGCCGCCCGGCTTTCCCACCCCCAGATCCTCCCGGTCCATGACTCGGGGGAATGCGACGGTCTGCTGTATTTCGTGATGCCCTATGCCGGCTGCGAGAGCCTGCGGGACCGGCTGCACCGCGAGGGTCAGCTGCCGATCGATGCCGCCCTCCGGATTACCCGAGCCGTGGGCGCTGCGCTCGGCTACGCCCACCGGCATCACGTCATCCATCGCGACATCAAGCCGGAGAACATCCTGCTGCAGGAAGGTGAGCCGGTGGTGGCCGACTTCGGGGTGGCAACGGCCATGTCGGCCGCAGGCGGAGACAACGTCTATATCACCGATCGCGGCTTTGCGGTGGGCACTCCCGCATACATGAGCCCGGAACAGGCCAGCGCCGAGCGGGAGCTCGACGGCCGAAGTGATCTCTACAGCCTGGCCTGCGTCCTCTACGAGATGCTGGCTGGCCAGCCTCCCTTTGCCGGCTCGAGCGCTCGGGCGACAATGGCGCGTCACGCCATCGAGCCTCCCGTTCCCATCCGCTCACTTCGGCCCACCGTTCCGCTGGGAGTCGAGCTCGCGCTGCAGCGGGCGATGGCCAAGTCGCCGTCCGACCGATTCGCCACCATGGCGGAGTTTTGCGACGCGCTGCTGGTCCCCGCGCCGACCGTGACACCGATGATCGGTGCCGCTGACCAGAGAAGCATTGCCGTGCTGCCCTTCGTCAACTCGAGCGCCGATCCGGAAAACGAATACTTCAGCGACGGGATGACCGACGAGCTGATCACCGCGCTCAGCAAGGTTGAGGGCTTGCAGGTCGCGTCGCGCACTTCGGTGTTTGCGCTCAAGAGCCTGCGGGAGGACGTGCGAACCCTGGGCAGCCGGCTGAACGTGGCCACCGTCCTCGACGGCACGGTGCGAAAAGCGGGCAATCGGATCCGGATCACGGTTCAGCTCAGCCGGGTGAGTGACGGGCGGCTGCTCTGGTCGGAGCGCTACGACCGCGAAATGTCCGATGTCTTTGCGATTCAGGACGAGATCGCGGGCACCATCGTGCGGACGCTCCGGGCAACCTTGCTGGGCGATCTGGGGGACCCCACGCCGGTCCGTTACACCGCCAACGTGAAGGCGTACAGCCTGTACCTCAAAGGGCGGTTCTCTTGGAACCGGCGCACCCAGGAGGGAATCCGGGAGGGCATTCAGTACTTCGAGCAGGCCATCGCGGAAGACCCCGAGTACGCGCTGGCCTACAGCGGGCTGGCCGACTCCTACGCTCTGGACCTCGACTACAAAGGCGCGCCCGTCTTCGAGGGGATGGAACGGGCCAAGGCGGAGGCGGTGAAGGCGATCGCGCTGGACGAAAGCCTGGCCGAGGCTCACACCTCGCTGGGCTGGGTGACCTTCATTTATGACTGGGATTGGGCCGGTGCCGAGCAGCAGTTCCGGCGAGCGGTGGAGCTCAACCCGCGCTACTCGACGGCCCGCCAGTGGTACTCCTGGTTTCTGGCCGCGATGGGCCGCTTCGAGGAGTCGCTGGAGCACGGGCGAATGGCCGTCGAGCTCGACCCGGCCTCCGTGTCCATCCGGCGGAGCATGGGATGGCTGCAGTATTACGCTCGCCAGTACGACGCGGCGCTGGACAACCTGAGGCGCGGCCTTGCCATGAATCCCACAGCGGAGGAAACCCACCGCCTGCTGGGGCTGGTCTATATGCAGCAGGGATCGCTGGATGAAGCAACCGCCGCCTTCAAGGAGGCGCTCGCCAACTCACCGAACGATACGATGGCGCTGGCGGGATTGGGACACGTGGCCGTGCGCCGTGGCCGAGTGGATGAAGCGCGCACGATCTTGGGGGAGCTGGAGGCGAGAGGCAGATCGCGCTACGTGTCGCCGGTGGCGCAGGCGCAATTGTATGTTTCGCTCGGGCAGCGGGACCGGGCGTTCGAATGGATGGACAAGGCGTACCAGGACCGGCGCGGCTGGCTCGCGTATCTCAAGATCGAGCCGCTGCTCGACAGCATTCGGGATGACGCCCGCTTTCAGCGGATGCTCGAGCGCATGCGGCTGGCGTGAAGAACGACGGCACGTGGGGAACGACGGAACGTAGGGATCAGAGATGCAGAAAATAGCTAACGAGGCCGATGTCGCTGACGCGCTGGCGCAGCCACTGGCCATTGTGTATAAGCACAGCCCCATCTGTCCCACGAGCGGTATTGCGTTCGAGGAGATTCGCTCGCTCAGGCGGCTGCAGCAGGACGTCCCGGTGTACTTCGTCGACGTGATCCAGTCCCGCCCCCTCTCCCGCTATATCGCCGAACGACTCGGCGTGGTGCATGCGTCGCCCCAGGCGATCATCCTGAGGGCCGGCGTTCCGGCCTGGCACGGGTCTCATTTCGATCTGCGGGCCGACACCATGGCTCGCCAGCTGGACGCGCTCAAAGAAGGCGGTGAGCTCTCGATCTGAAACGTCTGAGGTGTGTCGGAACTTGAACCGTTGTTCCGTTTTCGTGCCGGCGAAACGGCGGTTCAAGTCTCTCCAGTAGCATTCCGCTCCCATCCTGTTCTTCACCCAGCCCGCCAATCCTATCGTAGCGTCGCCCCGAGCGTCACCGGGGTGTCATGATCGCCATCGCGGTGCCTCGGAGGCGCTACGCGGATTCTCATCATCGACGACGATCCCCGGCCGCAGTCCTCGCCAACCATGCCCCCCAACGGAACGCCGGGCGTGGAAGGGGCCGACCTCAACGGGTACGGACCGCCCGGTGACTCTCCATCCCACGGAGAAGCTCGGCCGGTCGTCCACGAGTATCAGGTTGCGACGCCGGCGCCGATTCTGGTGGATACCGCCGGCATCGCGTCCGAGCCGGAGGAGGCCGGGTTGGCGGACGTCACGGTGGTGCGTGAGCTGATCGCCCGGGTGCAGGAGCTGTTGCAGCGGACGCGGCGGCTCCCCGCCGCCGCGTCTGCCGCATGGAGTGGAACCATTCGCTTCGGGACCGTGA
>DATKJJ010000018.1:0-2595 GCA_035543695.1 Gemmatimonadales bacterium
GAGCACCAGGAAGGGCTCCGGATCAACGGCCCCACCCGGCATCACCGCCTCACCTTTGCCCCGCTGGCGCAGCTGACGCTTTCGTTGTGATGCGGTTGTCATTTCGAGCGCAGCGAGAAATCGGCCCGCCTTACGTTCGAGCACCGTGCCCAAGGGTGCGCGCCGTCCGATCCCACGCTACGCTCGGGATGACGTCCTTGGCGAGCTTCGCTCTAAGCGCGACCGTACTCCTGGGACAGACTTCTCTTCCTCAGACCAACGCCGAACGAATCCTCTCCGGGCGCGACACCCCATCTCACGATTACGACCTGATCCACCAGCGGATCGAGGTCCGCAACTTCGACTGGGACGCAACCGCCTTCGACGGCAAGGTCACCACTACGATCGTCTCGCTCAGGCCCGGCCTGGATTCGATCGTGCTGGACATGGGCCGCCGGCTCGCGGTCCGGTCGGTAAACGGGTCGGTCGTCCGGAGGGGCGGCCGGGCAGTTCCCCTTCGATTCAGTCGTCCGGGAGACTCTATCTCGATCCGTCTGCCCAAGCCCGCCGGATTCCGTGACACCGTCCGCTTCACCGTGGACTACCGGGGAAAGATCCGGCAGGGGAGGGGACTCTACTTCTTCAAGGCAGAAGCGGGTCGCCCCCATCGGCCGCAGCAGATCTACAGCGGCGGAGGGACCGACGGAAATCCCAACTGGATTCCCACGTACGGGGCTCCGCACGACAAGGCCACCTGGGATCTGATCGCCACGGTCCCAGCCGGTTACACGGTCGTTTCCAACGGGCGGCAAATCAGCGACGTGCCCGGTGCCAAGCGAACCCACACGGTGCAGTGGCGGCAGGAACGGCCGGCGTCGACCTATCTCATCTCATTGGTGATCGCCCCATTCACCCGGCTGGCCGACAAGTGGCGGGATATCCCCCTGAGCTACTACGTGTACCCCGAGGACGCGCCCAGCGCCCGGCGCCTGTTCGGTATGACGCCCGATCTGATGGACGTCTACGCCCGGCTCACCGGGGTCAAGTATCCCTGGCCACAGTACTCGCAGGCGACAGTCACCGACTTCATCGGGGGCATGGAGAACGTTGGCGCCACGACATTGGTGGATTGGCTTCCCGATGCCCGAGCCTACCAGGATCGACCCTGGTACCAACGGTCGCTGATCCCCCACGAGCTGGCGCACCAGTGGTTCGGCAATCTGGTCACCACGGGAAACTGGGTGAACTACTGGCTCAACGAGGGCATGGCCGAGTTCATGGCGGTGCAGTACTGGGCCACCAAGCAGGGCCGCCGGGAGGAGGAGGATTACTACCTGGACGAGTACCGCCAGTTCCTGGAGCTCGACGGCCGCCGGCGCGTTCCCCTTGCCGCGTACAACAGCAACATCGTCTACGTCAAAGGGGCTCTGGTGCTGCAGATGTTGAAGCAGCAGCTGGGCACCGAGCGGTTCTGGGCCTCGATCAATCGGTACCTGACCCGACATGCGTTCGGCAATGCGCTGAGCGACGATCTCCGGCGCGCGGTGCTCGAGGCCACCGGCAGGAACCTGAGCTGGTTCTGGGACCAATGGGTGTACCAGGCCGGGTACCCCGAGGTGGTGGTGAGCACGGCCTACGATTCGCTCGACGGAACGCTGGCCCTCACGGTACGACAGGCGCAGCTGGACTCGGCCAAGGCCGACAGCAGCGGTCTCCGTTACTCCACGCCCGCCGTGTTCCGGGGCCAGATCTCGGTGCGCGTGGCCACGGCGCGGGGGGATGTGCGGGCCCGGGTCCTGCTCGATCAGCGGGAGCAGGTGCTGCGGATCGGCGGCCTGCGATCGGCTCCGACCATGGTGGTGTTCGACGAAGACAATGCGCTGCTGAAGAAGCTCACGTTCGAGCAGCCCACCGACTGGCTGCAGATGCAGCTGGCCCGGGACCCCAACCTGTGGAATCGAGCCTGGGTCATCGAGCAGCTTGCTCGCCGCACCAGCGACTCTGTGGCTGCCGTTGCCCTGGCACGGGCGGCTCGTTCGGCTGACTACTATCGGGTTCGAGCCGAGGCGGTTGCCGCTCTGGGCCAATTTGAGCCGAAGGTTGCTCTTCCCGCGCTGGAGGCAGCTACTCGCGATACCTCCGCTGCGGTGCGCCAGGCAGCGATGGGGGCGCTGGGCTCAGTGGGAGGAGAGAAGGCCCGGGACCTGGCGCTTGCGGCCTGGCAGAAGGACTCGAGCTATCAGGTGCGAGCCCAGGCGCTCGCGGTGCTCGCGCGAATCGATTCGGCCGGCGCGAAGCCCGTCGTCCTGGCCGGCCTGACCACGCCCTCGTACCGTGACGTCATTCAGACGGCCGCCATTGCCGCCTCGGCTCAGGTCGCGGATTCGGCGATTGTAGATGGCCTGGAGAAGGTTTTGGGCCAACAGGAGCTGGCAGCGATCACGCTGGCGACTCGCGCGAGGGACGGCGATAGCCAGGCCCTGAGCATTCTGGTTCGTCACCGCGATGACAAGCGTTCCTGGGTCAGGCGCTGGGTGCTCGATGCCATTGACCAGGAGCTGGGGAAGGCCGCGGCAGAGTGAGTCAGGGGGCTGCCTGGCTCAGCTTGCGCTCCGC
>DATKJJ010000019.1:0-2506 GCA_035543695.1 Gemmatimonadales bacterium
TGCCCCAGGAGGGCCGGTGATTGGCCCGCATCGACTCACGCAGCTTCTCGAGCCGCGGGCCGAGCACCTCCTGCATGGCCCGGCCCAGCGCTTCCTCGAGGCCCGGATCCAGTGGAAGAAGATGGGTATGACTGCAGAGCAGCTCGTCCACCTTCTCGGATTGAAAGTCCGGTCCCAAGACGTCAATGGGATAGGCGCAGAAGAGACTGGCCTCGCTGTTCCTCAGCGTCTCGTTCCACAGTCGCTCCAATTGCGCCGCCGCCTCACGAGCGCCAGCCTTCCAGAGCAGTCCGACCATTTCTCCGTACGCCCGCACGCCGGAATGCACCGCGCGGTGGCGGACGCCGGTAAGTGCCTCGCCTACCAGGGCGTGAAACAGCTGCGGATCAGGTACTCCATCCCGCGTGAGGCGGCCCAGCGTGACCTCCGCGTCGAGAAACACCAGGCGGCCCTCGAGCACCGCGCTGGAGTAGGAAGCTTCTTCCGTGAGGCGGCGGCGGAGTGTGCTGCGGTGCTGCAGGGTGGCAATCACCAGGATCCCATCGCCCCGTTTCAAGCCCTCACTGAGAAACCGGCCGACATTCTGGGTGAGCAGCCGATCGTCGGTTCCGTAGAGCTGTACCACATGCTCTTCGGATACGATTCCATCGAGAAGCTCAGCGCAGGATGACATCAAGTTTCCCTCGGCGGCGGGTCACAATTATCGACACTACATCAACTTTGGTCAAAGCTAGGAAACCGAATCCGGAGGGACAAGCCGCCGGTCCGATTGCGGACAATTGGAACTTGCGAGGCCAAGTCGCCGGAGGGTACTTTCGCCCAATGCATTCGACCCAGGGCTCCCCGGCGGGTCATGGTGCGCCACAACGCCCGCCCGGGGGCTATACCGTCCTGGTCGTGGACGATGAAGAAGCCGTTCGGAGGCTGGCCTGCCGGATGCTCACCTGGACAGGATATCAGGCCATGGAGGCCACCCATGGGCGGGAGGCCATTGCCACCATCGAGCAGCACGCCGGCGGCATCCATTTGGTCCTCACGGACATCAAGATGCCAGGAATGACTGGGCGCGAGCTGGGCCGCCATGTGGAACAGCGGTGGCCCGGTAAGCCCATCATTTACATGTCAGGCTTTGCCTCTGAGGTGTTTCAGGGGGGGCTGATCGAGCCGGGAGCCCCCTTTCTGGCCAAGCCATTTACCCAGGAGGACCTGGTCCAAAAGGTCCGGAGTCTGCTGGGAGGGTAGCGCCCGGGCAGCGATTTCTGTTGCGAGGGGTCGGCAAGTGCTTGGGTCCGGCGGGGCTAAGTCTCGTCGCCGTACCCCCTTCAGATGGCACAAATGTTGATCTTTCGGGGCTGCTCGTCTAGCCTTTCAGCCCGGTTTATCTTCTGAAATGAACGCCATATGACAGCAGGGGGACTGGTGGTCGCAGCACCGAAGGTGCCCCCTCAGGATCTTAGGGGGCAGGGAACTCCGTTGCGCATTATCTGTCCCACCTACTGGTACCCCCAGCACGCCAGCGACACTCAGGCTACCTACGTTCACGACATCAACCGGCATCTGGTTCGCCGGGGCCATTCCGTCACCGTAGTCACGCCGGGCGATCGATCGCTTCCCCGGGCCGACATGTTCGACGGGGTAAAGATCGTCCGCTTTCCCCTGGAGCTGCCACCGGATCTCACCTATGGCAGAGTCGCCCAGAGCCGGGTCAGCTGGCTGGGCCGATTCGCCCGGGTGGTGGTCATGGCCCACTACATGGAGGCGCAGCACCGGGCCATCATCAGCGAGGCGGCCGACCACGGGGCCGACGTGGTCCATGCGCACTGGGCCATTCCCACCGGCCCGGCCGCGGTTCTGGCGGCGCGCAAGCTGCACCTGCCGAGCGTCATCACGATGCACGGCGGCGACGTGTACGTGAACCCGGAGCAGGGGTACGATTTCCCGACGCGCTGGTACGTTCGTCCGCCGCTGCGCTGGACTTTGCGGCACGCCGGCGCCCTCACCGCAATCACCGAGGACTGCCGGCAGCACGCCTTGCGCGCCGGCGCCCCCGCCGAACGGATTCGCCTGGTGTTCAACGGCACCGATCTCCGCCGATTCAGCCCTCCCGAAAACGGGACCCGCGGCGATTCACGATTCGGCCCGAACATGGTCTTCGCCTGCCGGCAGCTGTTTCCCCGCAAGGGAATCCGCTTCCTGCTCGAGGCGGCCGCGGAGCTGAAGCCGCGGTTCCCTGACCTTAAGATCGTCCTGGCGGGCGATGGCTTCGAGCGGCCCGAGCTGGTCCAGCTGGCGGCAGACCTCGGGATCGCCCAAGACGTCACCTTCCTGGGCTGGGTCCCCAATGCCGATCTCCCGCCGTACTACCGGGCGGCTGCCGTATCGGTGATCCCCTCGCTGGAGGAAGGCTTCGGCATTCCCGCTGCCGAGGCCATGGGCTGCGAGGTTGCCGTGGTGGCCAGCGACGCTGGCGGTCTTCCTGAAGTGGTGGAGAACGGCGTAACCGGCC
>DATKJJ010000020.1:0-10658 GCA_035543695.1 Gemmatimonadales bacterium
CGATCACGGATTCGGTGGTGGTCGACGCTCGCACCATCAACGACGTGATGACGACGGAGGACGGGAAGTACGGCGTCCTCACCCGCGAAGGGGCGTCTACCCGCAAGAACGGCATTGTGATCCTCTCGTTCGAGAATCCGGCCCATCCCAAACCGATCGCCGAGTTCACCGAGACGGTCACCGGCGGGGTACACAGTACGTTCATCTATCGGGGGCACGTCTATCTGACCGATGACGCCACCGGCTCGCTCCGGGTCATCGATATCCGCGATCCCTACAAGCCGAAGCAGGTAGCCCGCTGGCAAACCCGCCCGGACGAGGCGGGCAACTTCCTCCACGATATCGACGTGAAGGATGGCCTGGCCTACCTGAGCTACTGGAATGAAGGCCTGGTGATCCTCGATGTGGGCAACGGGATCAAACAGGGAAGCCCGGAGAATCCGCAGCTGGTGGCTCAATACAAGTACGATCTGAACGCGTTGTATCGGGAGGTGGAAGCGGTTGGCGGGCCCGGCTTCATCCGGGGGACCCACACCGCCTGGCGGGCCGGCAAGTATGTCTTTGTGGGAGACGAGGTCTTTTCCGCCACCCCACGCCCGACCGACGGCGGTGGGGTCGTGGGTCTGGGCCGGGCTTACGGCCGGCTCCACGTGCTCGACGTGTCGAATCTGGAACGCCCCCAGGAAGTCGCCTATTACGAGCCGAAGGACGGGGGGAGCCACAACGTCTGGGTGGCCGGCGATACGCTGTACCTCGGCGATTACCAGGGAGGCCTCCGGGTGATCGATATCTCTGGTGACCTTCGGGGCGACCTCCTCAGACAGGGCCGCGAAATGGCCCACGTGGTTACCGGTGACCGCGACGGTGTGGTTCCCAACGCCCCCAACGCCTGGGGAGCGATCTATCGGAACGGATTGATCTACGTGCCCGATATCAACTCCGGCCTGTGGATCGTGAAGGTAGAGGCCAAATCGGAGTTGGTCCCTTAAGCCGCTATATTCTTCTCATGTCCTCTGCTCAAACGCTTGTCGTCCGGACCTTCACGGATCGGGCCGAAGGCCTGTCCCACTTCGTGCTGCGCGCGGGCGAGGCGCCCCGACTGCTCGCTTTCGACGATGCACTGGGGTGTCCGGTGGAGACCGCTTTGGCGGCATTGGAGTGGACCGGGGCGGTCGGAATCCTTCAGGATGACGACCTGCTCCATGCGGCCCGGCTCACCAGTGAGACGGCTGCGGCCGTTATCGAGCGTAAGTCCCAGGACGGCAGGCGCTACGTCTATCTTGGCCCCCGGCTGGATGCCCCGCCCATGGATGTGTTCGAGGGCGCCATTCTGTTTGATGAGCCGGGAGTCAAAGCGGTCGAGTTCACCCAGCGAGCCCATGGGCTGGCCCACTTCCTTCGAGCCACTGCCGGAGCTGGAGCGCTGCTGGCTTTGCTGGGCAGGCGCGCACCCGAGATTCGGCACCTGCGCCGCTGGCTCGGGCCCATCATCCAGCAGCTCGACATTCCCCGTGCGCTGGTAGCCGGCTGGTTTGCCGCAGGGGCGGCAGGCTGCCTCTTCGCCACGGCCGAAGGCGAGCCCAACTATCGCTATATCGAAGTGGGGATGGAATCGTGAGACGAACGGTTGGGCTGCTGGTGTTGGCTATGCTGGGCGGAGAGCAACTGGCGGCGCAGACGGTGCTTCGTTCCCCTCCTCCCCTCGACTCCGCCCGGGCTTCGCTGCGCGATGCCGTTCTCGTCCTCCGCGACTCGCTGGTCACCGTTGACGGTGCAGCCGCGAGGTTGCAGCGGGATTACCGCCAGGCCTCCGACCCCTCCCTGCTCTCGCGGGCGCAACAGATGTACGAGGCCTGCGCCCGCTCGGGTCGGACGGTTCCGCAGGCTCGGTTGGCAGTTAAGCGCACCGAGGTGAACCAGCCGGTCAAGGTGGAGCGGCGCCAGGAGCTGGTAGAAGCCATGGACCATCTCACCCAGGCCCTGGGCACCTGCGAAACCGAGTTTGCCGCCATGAGCAAGCCGGGTGAGGCCGAAAGAGTACGGGGTTACGCCAATGACCGCGCCACCAAGGTCCAGGGTGTCATGCGCAGCTACGAGCACGTGCTGCGCGAGTTTCTGGGCACCATGGGAATTCAGGTTCTACCCCTCGGAGTAAGCGCCGGGCCCTCCCAGTAAAACACAAAGATGTGGATTCACATGTCCACATTCTGTGGACGGACCGGGTTATTGTCCGCCGCTCCCGAGGGTTAGCTATCCACATCCTTCCCCAAGCCAAGTGCCGTAACCCGAATAAAGATAGGCACTTGCGGCCTTTTACCCCGTTCCTATTTTAGGCCTACGCGTTTACAGGTACGTGCTGGGACTCAGGTTTCAGGGCGACTTGCGAGCGGGTTTGAGCGGGATATCAGGGGAGAGTGCTGAGGCAACCAAGGGCTCAGGCACTTGCTGATCCTGGTGATCACCCCGGCTTAAACAGATGAAGCCAGTCGCGTGCTTCATCCGCCCCGATCTGGCGCCTCGGGGTGCAGTGCGAAAGGTCGGTCCGCGACCCGATCTGACTCGCAGCGCTCCCATAGACGAACCAGGTGGGATGGCCATCCGGCCTGGGGATCGAAGCCAAGGCTTCACCGTGCCCTCCCGAGCGGCGAATCAGCCAACCGGTGGCAGGTGAGAGAAGAACGGCGGCAGTAATGCCCCGACCTTGGGTAGTCCATGCGGGGGACGGCCGTCTAGCCACGACTAGACGGCCGTTCCGTTTTTTATGGGAGCTATTCTTCTCCACATGAAAGCCATGACCATTCTGGTGTTGCACCGTGACCCCGACCTCCGGGAGGAGCTCGTCTCTCTTCTGCGAGGAGGGGGTTATGCCACGCTTGCTGCCGACAATGCTGGCAGCGCGGCCGCCCAACTGGATGGCGAGGTGGATGCGGTGCTGGTGGATTTGAAGCAGGCAGAGGTAGACCGAGATACCCTGCTGCAGGCGCTGACCCGGCCCGGCGTGGGCGAGCCGGACTCTCTCGAGGCGGCAGAGCGGCGCCACCTCGCGCTGGTTCTGCGCCATACCGACGGAAACAAGCGCCGGGCAGCCCTCATTCTTGGTATATCCCGCTCCACGCTGCTCAACAAAGTTCGCAAGTACCGTCTGGAGGACGGCTGATGGCTGGGGCCGGTTGAAGCGAGATAAATGGCCCGGATCCATGCTGGCCTCCGGGCCCGCCGCCCGCCGAAGGGGCCGTCTGCCCTCCCTGCGTTCAGCGCTATCTCACCACCTTCACCCTTCCCAAGCGGGAGAACACCACTGTGCGAGCGGCCGACCCGCGCACGAGGTGCAGCGAGGCATTGGAGAGCCCGAGGGTGAATCCTTCCGGTGAAAACGTGACATGCCGAGGTGGGCCTCCGAGGGACACATCGAACAGCGATGGGCCAGGTGCTGCCCATAGCGCAACGGTTTCGGAACGCGGCGTGATGGTGAGCGCTGCCGAGTCGATGGTGAGCGTAAGCGTCAGTCCACGCGCGATGGCCATGATGCGGGCACGCTGGTGAGCGGCGACCAGATGAGACGCCGCGGCCTCGACCTGAACCCGATCCCAGGCATGGGAGAGCTGGGGAATGGCGATGCTCATGAGGATGCCGGCTACTGCAAGGACCAGCAGTAATTCCGGGAGGGTAAAGCCTCGTTTCATGAGTCCAGAATAGGCTCGACTTCCTCTCCAACGGCACCTTTTTTGTGCGATGCGAGGCGGCAAAGGGCGGGCCGTATGCCCATGCAAGCGTTGGCCCTTGTGTGGTCCGCTCAGGGCCGCGATACTAGCTGTACCCCCGAAGGCTCAGTAGAACACGGAAGGAAATGCCTTGTATACGCCTCAGCGGCTGTTCGGTGAGGTCGAGTCGTCCTCGGACATTCTGACGCACGAGGCCTTCCTCGAGCGCGCCCGGGTGCAGCGAGAACAGGCCGATGACGGCTCCGCTCGCCTTGCGCTGGGGGCGTACGTCGTGGCCCGCCTGTTAGACAAGCTGCTGCTGCTCTCCACCGATCCCGAGAACATCGGAGCCTACCGCTGGCAGCTCGAAGCCGTGCGGCGGCACGTGAGCGACCTGCCCCCTGCCGCCCCCGAATCCGCGCATCTGGCCGGAGTCGTGGGAGCAATTCCAGCCGATGGGCGGATGCAGCCCAGCCTCTGGAAAAACCTCATTGCGTACGCATACTTCCTGGAACATGACGCCCGCCTGGAGGAGAGCCTCGAGGTCCTGAGCCTGGCGGCTCGGGCGCAGGGCGATCAGATCGCCGCCCGCGACTTTGCGGCGTATGCCCTGTTTGCAGGAAGGCTCAATCGGCAACTGGCTCGCTGGAGTGCGGCCACCCGGTGCTACGCCGCGGCCGAAGAGACCGCGGCCAGTGTGGGAGAGTCAGTGTCAAGGCTTCGGGGACGGCTCGGCCGGGGAATGGTTCATCGAGGCCAGGGCAACTTTCCTGCTGCACGCGATCTTATCGACACCGTGCTGAGGGAAGCAACCGAGCTTGGTCTCCCTGAAGTCCAGGGTCTTGCCTACGCGGAGGCGGGGGTGCTGTACGGCCTCCAGGGACTCCGTCTCGAGAGCCTGGAAGCTCATTACCGGTCGTTTCAGCTCACCGACGATCCGGTCGAGCGGATGCGCATCCTCGGCGATCTGGCACTGGGGCTCATCGAGATTGGTGCCTCCGACGTCGCCCGGATTGGCTTTGAAATCGTGGCGCACTCCCAGGCCCGTGTGTTGGTGCGAATCAATGCCGCACTCGAGCTCATGAGCCTGGAGGCTTCTGTCGGCAATCGGGTGGCCTTCGAGCGCTGGCGCGCGGTGGTCCAGGAACAGCGGGATTCCATGTCACCCAGTATGACTGTGGACTACAACTACAAGCTGGGCGCCGGTCTGGCCCAATTCGGCCAGACCAAGCGCGCGCAGATCTTCTTTGCCACGGCCTTGCAGCAGGCGGAACAACACAAGCTCAATGCCTGGTACTTCAAAATCGAGGAAGCGATTCGCAGGCTTAGTGAGGCCGCCGAGAAGCCTGCTGCAGATCTCCCCAGTCCGGTACCCGGTGATACGGCTCAACTCCGGGAGATAGAGAATGGACTGCGGGTGTACGCATCGGCTGATGCTCTTCAATGATGGAGCTCAAAGGGCAGCGGCAGCCCGATTAGGCCCATCCTCCAAAGTCAGTTGTTTGCTCCCTGGCCTTCCTGGAAGGAAGCTTGGGTCTGGTCAGAGGGACCAGTTGTGTCGCTGCGAGTGCAGGCGGTGCTCAGGGCGGCGGACGCGATCAAGGCGAGCGCCAGGCCGTAAGTCTTGGAGCGAGACATGTAAGGTCCCTTTCAGATGGCGTTGGTGCTTGGTGCGGGGGTGCAGCGCCAATCTGGGGTGGCCTGTTTGGTGTTATTAGGGCCCATTTGCGACAAATAGGGGCCGATTTGCGACATTTGCTCCTGGCAGCAGTTCCTCCCGAACGCTTGATCCGACTTCGCTCGGTTGATCCAGACCGCTATGAATGGGTAGCGGGGATTGGCTGGCCTGACGTGGTCGACACCATCCGCGCCAAGCCGGTCGAAATGGCCGTGGTGGATCCGCTTCTGGGTGGTCAGGCCCGGGCTCACGGCATCGAACGGCTGCGACTGCTCTTCCCCTCCTTGCCCCTCCTGGTCTACACTGAGCTCGCTCCCGCCACTGCATCGGTACTGCTTCAGCTGGGTCGCGCCGGAATCCGTCGGGTGGTGTTCCATCGTTTCGAAGACGCACCCGCGTCGTTCCGGAGCGCGATCCAGGCAGAGCTGGAACAATCTGCCTCACAGCACGTGATGCAGGCTCTGGGAGGGCCCCTCCAGCAACTTCCTCACGAGCTGCTCCGCGCCCTGGAGGCCATGCTGCACGCGGGGGACGAGGCGCCGACGGTCACGGCGCTGGCCGAGCGCGCTCAACTCACCCGGCGAACCTGCGAGAGGTGGTTTACCAAGGTAGGATTACCTTCTCCCCGAACGGTGATGATATTGACCCGGTTGCTGTATGCCCACCGCCTGCTGCTGGACCCGGGATATACCGTCGAAGACGTGGCGCTCAAGTTAGGTTACAGCAAGACCAAAACCCTGCAGATGCATTTGCGCGCGGTGTTCGGAGTGACGGCCGGAGAGCTCCGGGTCGCGCTCTCGACCGAAGAGGCGCTGATGACCGTGACCGAGCGATATCTCAAGCCGATGACCCAGGCCGCCTCGTGAACCGGTACCGGGTCCTGATCATCGACGACGAGCCCGGCGTCCGCCGTACTCTGGAGCGCGCGCTCCGCGGCCATCACTATGAGGTAGTCTCGGTCGGCGATCCGAATTCCGCGTACCAGGTGCTGAAGGAAACCAGTTTCGACGTGGTGCTGCTCGATCTTCGACTCCCCCAGATCTCCGGAGACGCTTTTTTCCTGGCCATCGTTCGCCAGTGGCCTCGGCT
Source organism: Gemmatimonadales bacterium (assembly GCA_035543695.1). GTDB lineage: Bacteria > Gemmatimonadota > Gemmatimonadetes > Gemmatimonadales > GWC2-71-9 > CAVVWJ01. The sequence continues at coordinate 6,469 of DATKJJ010000020.1, forward strand.
AGTGGGTCGAGTGATCCTGATGAGTGGAGATCCTCTGCCGCCCCAGCCGGACTGGCCCATCGAACTGGCCGGGTGCCGCGTGCTCCATAAGCCCTTCAGCCTGGACACCCTGATGACCACCGTCAGCGCGGTGCTGGTAGACTGCGAGCCCGACTCCGACATACGGGAGGGAAACGGGAACCCATGAACGCCGCTACTCACGCGCCCTCCGACCCGCTCACCACACTGAGGGAATACCGGGCGCTGGCGCCCTGGGGATTACGGGATCTGGCGGCGCTCGCCGGGGGCATCCTCGACGCCTCCGGAGTGGTGCCGGTCAACGCCGCCGCCCGAGCCCGCCCCAGCGAACGCACCATTCGATTCTATGTGGCGCGAGGACTGGTCAGCCCTCCCGATGGTCGGGGCACTGCCGCGGTCTACTCCTACCGTCACCTGCTGCAGGTCCTGGCCATAAAGCTGCGGCAGATGGAGGGGGCGACACTGGATGCCATGCTGAAGGAGTTTGCCGGGATGACCGGCGATCTGATCGAGCGCCGTGCCGCCAGCGCGCTGGGACCCGGGCTGCCACCGCCCGATCAGCTGCCGCTGCTCCGGACGCCCGGCACCGGCCGGGGCCGAGTGGGCCGGGCGGTCATGGCCTGGCTGGCTCCGGTAGAAGGTCTGAGCTCTGCCGGATCCACCTGCCGCCGGATCCCGATTGCCCCGGGGGTGGAGGTCCTGATGGACGAGCAGCACCCCGCTCTTCGGTTGAACCGCGATCCCACCGTCATCGCCGAAGCGCTGCGTCAGGCACTGGCGTCAGTCATCGGTCTCGAAGTCAGCCCGCAGAATCCACCCGAGCTGTCCGGGATGGAGGCGCCGGCCTGGAGCTCGACTCTGACCGATTCGGAGATATTCGACCACCCGGCACTGGGCAGCGAAAGGGCCGAATAGACACTCTCACCCCGATAGGGAATCAGACATGAGCACGGTCGTCCTGCTGGTCGTCCTTGCAGTACTGGCGTTGTGGGTGATCGGCGCCTACAACGGCCTGGTCTCGTTGAAAAACCAGGTGATCAATGCCTGGAAGCAGATCGATGTGCAGCTCAAGCGGCGCCACGACCTGATCCCCAACCTGGTAAATACCGTCAAAGGAGCAATGGACTTCGAGCGCTCTACGCTCGATGCGGTGATCTCCGCCAGGAACCGGGCGGTGAGCGCTACCGGGGTGCGGCAGACGGCTCAGGCGGAAGGAGAGTTGACCCAGGCGCTGGGCCGGCTGTTCGCGCTGACCGAGGCCTATCCCGACCTCAAGGCTACCGGCAACGTGGCCGTGCTTCAGGAAGAGCTGACCAGTACCGAGAACAAGATCGGGTTTGCCCGCCAGCTCTACAACGACGTCGCCACGCAATACAACACTAAACAGATGCAATTTCCCACCAACCTCATCGCCGGCATGGCCAAGGCTTCTCCGGCCGAGCTGTGGGAGATCGAGGATGCCGGGGAGCGAGCGGTCCCGGTGGTAGACCTCTCGCTGAACAAACCGGCTTCGTGAGCGAGGACGTCAATCTCTTTGCCCAACAGGAGGCCAATCGACGCCGCTCACGCTGGCTGATCATCGGGTTTGTGCTGTTCTTCGCCTGGGTGGGGTTCGGCGGAGACCTCGGCTTCTACCTGCTGACCAGTAACGCTGGTCCTTCCGAGTACCACCACGTCGTTCCCTTCATCGGCATCTTCAGTACCCTTGCCGCCGCCGGCATCTGCTGGCACGCCTGGCACTATGGTCCCAACCGCGTGCTCTGGTCCACCGGCGCCTGGGAGCTGATCGAGCCGGCCACACCGCAGCAAAAGCAGCTGGTGAACGTGGTGGAGGAAATGGCAATCGCGTCGGGTTTGCCCCGGCCGAAAATCTGGATCGTGCCCGACCCGGACCCCAATGCCTTCGCGACCGGGCACGACGCTGCAACCGCGAGCGTGGCGGTGACCGAGGGGCTGCTGAACCTGCTGTCCCGTGACGAGCTGCAGGCGGTCGTGGCCCATGAAATGGCCCACATCCGCAACCTGGATATCAGGCTGATGACGCTTCTGGCCGGAATGGTGGGCGCCATTGCTCTCATGTCTGACGGCATGGGGCGTATGCTGGGGCGGGGAGCGATCCGGCGGGGCAGCGGGGTAGGTGGGCAGCGGAGCAGCAGCAAGGGCTCGAATCCTTTGGCCCTGGTAATCCTGGCGCTCTGGCTGCTGACCCTGGTGATTGCGCCGGTAGTATCCCGGCTGCTCGCAATGGCGGTGAGCCGGAAGCGGGAGTACCTGGCGGACGCCAGCGGGTCCCAGTTCACCCGGAATCCCATGGCGCTGGCCACGGCCTTGGAGAAACTGGCGTCGGCTACCGAGCCTACCCGCGCGATTACCCAGGGCGCCGCGCATCTGTGCATCGTGGATCCCGCCCCGACTGCTCTCGCTTCCAGGGAGGGGCTGCTGGCCGATGTGATGGTCTCGCACCCGCCGATTCAGCAGCGGGTCATTCGGCTCAAGGGGATGGCGTATCAGCAGGCAAAACTGGAGCGAGCCGGCGCAGGATCTCCGCTGTAAAAGTTCCGGGGTCGAAGGGCAGGCGAACGATGTGATCGGCGCCGCCGTTCCGCGCCGCCGTGCTCTCACCCCTCACCAATGCCACCAGCAGGTATTCCCGGTCTGGCGCAGGAGCGAATCCCCCTAACGGGCTCACCCCTGGCGTACTGCCGCTCCCAGCCACCACTACCAGTGACACGCCCATCCGAGCCGCCGCGCTCTCGAGATCGGACAGAGAAGTTGCCCGGTGCACCTGAAATCCGGCGTCGCGAAGCAGGAGCGAGGTGACCCGGGCGAGATCCTCGTCGGGCAGGAAGATCACGGCTTCGCCGCGATCTGCCGCCCGCGGCGCCTCGGCCGACCGCGACAGATCGAGCATGCGAACGCCCGCCAGATACTCCTTGCTTCGCGCTTCGCGTAGCTCGCCGATGCGTTGCAGGATGTCCCGGACCCGGCGGAGGGCGTGGCGGATGCTCTCCAGTCCCTGGCGCCGCTGCTCGACGTCTCCCTGCAAATCGGCCAGTAAGAGGTCCACATGGGCAAATGCCGCCATCAGCGGATTGTTGATCTCGTGGTGGAGGGTGACGCTCATCTCACCTACGGCGGCCAGCCGCTCCGCCCGCACCAGGTCCTGCTCGGCCGCCGCCAACGCCTTGCTCAGCTCCCGATTGCGCCGGACCCGTTCCAGAATCTGGGGCAGTAACTCCGCCAGAGCGGAGTCCTTCGCCAGGTAGTCGTCCGCGCCGAGACGGAGGGCGGAGGCGGCAAAGGCCTCGTTGCCGTGTGCGGTGACCAGAATGACGGCCGGAGGTGAAGGTTGGGCGCGAATGGCGGCGAGCACATCCAGACCCCTGGTATCCGGCAGCTGTTGATCCAGCAGGACGATGTCCACGTCCTTCAGCGAAAGCAGGGCTTCGCGGCCGGTCCTCACCTCGGCCGCCGGCCCGAGACCATTGGCCGCCAAGACGTGCCGCACCAGGCGCACCATGTCGGGATCATCGTCAACCAGCAGAATGCGGGGCTGGGCGGCACTAGCCATGCGCCGCTGCCTCTCCTGGCCGAAAGCCGACCCGGCCGAACTTCTCCCAACCGGTCTTGCCCCGCCACGCGTCCCACAGGCCTCGCAGCCTCCAGTACAGGGTGAGCTGGCGGTAGCCCAGATTTTCCAGCACGGCATACAGCAGGAGGATCAGGACCTCGCGGCGGCGGCTGAAGGGAAGGAGATGGCGCTGGAGCCGGTCAGCCAGGCCGTAGCGAAAGCGCCAGGCGCCCACCAGAACGGAAAGGACGTTGACCAGTATCCCGTAGCCGAGCGATGCGAGGAGAAATGCCAGCAGGTACTCGGTGCCGAAGAGCTGCAGGCCGGTCGTCCACTGCATCACCAAAAGGAACAGGATGCAGGCATAGCCCACAATCTCCACCAGCGGGCCGTAGTACTCGAACAGCCAGAACGCCGGCAGCGCGAACCAGCCGATCCGGCCGAATTTGGACTGCCAGAGCATAGCGCGGTGATACCGCAATGACTCGCGGAGTCCGCGATACCAGCGTCCCCGCTGTTTGCGGAGCGATTCGAAGCTTTCGGGGACCTCGGTCCAGGCCACCGGGTGGGGAAGGAAAGCGATGCGCCGGTCGTGCAGCTT
>DATKJJ010000021.1:0-3994 GCA_035543695.1 Gemmatimonadales bacterium
CAAGCCCGCTCCCACGGCGGTCATCAGTTCTCCCCGGGAATCCCTCCCCGTACCGGTTCACAACGAGGCCACCTGCGCTTTCTGCCAGGCGGCGGCATTCGCTCCCCATGCCAGCCAACCGGTGGGTGCCCTCACGCTGGACGCCGGTGACGAGCAGCTGGTCCAGCTGGCGCACGACGACTCACCTGCCTTTTCCGCGTCGGCCAGCCCGGCGCGCTCCCGAGCTCCCCCCATTCTCCGATCGGTCTGAGCCAACGCGTCGCTGACGACGCGTACCTCTTACGATCGGAGGGTTTATGCACCGCCGTGCTCGCACGGCCATTCTCCTCGCCGGATTCTGGCTGGGAGCAGCATCCAACGTTCAAAGTCAGGTCAGTACCCGGGTCGACTCGCTGAACCGAGCGCTCTCGGCATTATCCGCGCGGATCGATTCGCTGGAAGCCGGATTGTGCCCGACCGCGGCCGGACCCGCGGTTCCCGGTCCCTCGGGCGACCGGGTGACCGACACTCTGGCGGCACAGGTCCAGTCGCTCGAGCGGAGGCTCGCCGCGCTGCGCCAGGTGCGCTGCGCACCGGGTGCGGCACCGACTCAGACTCCGGATTCGACCGACGATCTTGCGGCGATCCGGGCCGCCGCGGCGCAGGCAGCGGGACAGGCCGGCGGCGGACAAACGGACTCGACCAAGCCGAAACAGGCGGAGCCGCCTCCAGCCCAGCAAAGCCCTCGGGGAGCCAATCTCCTCAACCCCGAGATCAGCGCGACGGGTGATGTCCGGCTGGTGGCCCGGGAAGGCCAGCAGGAGAATACCTTCGTGCCCCGCGAGTTCGAGTTCGCCTTTCAGGCGGCTCTCGATCCGTACTCCAGTACCAAAATCTTCATGACTTTCGAGGATGAAGAGGTGGGTATCGAGGAGGGCTACATCTACTGGACCGGACTCCCCGGCCGGCTCCGGGTCGATCTCGGGAAATACCGCCAGCAGGTGGGCGACCTGAACCGCTGGCATCTGCACGCGCTGCCCGAGACCGAGTATCCGCTGGTGTATCAGCGGTACTTCGGAGAAGAAGGTCTCTCAGGAACGGGGATCTCGCTGTACACCACACTGCCTTTCTCCCTGGCCGGTGCCACCCACGAAATCTGGTTGCAGGGTACCACCGTCAACAGCGACCCGTTGCTGAGCGGAGGGCATCAGCCGGTGCTGCTCGGGCGACTGCAGAACTTCTGGCAGCTCAGCCGGAGCACTTACGCCCAGCTGGGCGTGACCGGGCTCGGCGGCAACCACGACGACGCCGATCTCCGGAGCCGGGTTGCGGGACTCGACTTCCGGCTCACCTATCGGCCGCCGCAGGCCGGCACCCGGCGCGACATCACCTTCCGAGCGGAGGGATACCGCTTCCACGCCGATGAGATCGGCGTCACCACCAATCGGTACGGCGCGTTTATGGATCTGCAGGCGCGAACCAGCCAACGCTGGGTCTTCGGCGCGCGGTACGATTATGTGGAAGCACCACGCGGCCCGGATGACACGGAATGGCGAATCACCCCGAACCTCACCTGGTGGCAGAGTGAGTTCGTCTTCCTTCGCCTGGAAGGGGAGCATCGTCACACCGATCTGGCAGGCAGCCAGAATCTGTTGACGTTCCAAGCGGTGTGGGCCATGGGGCCGCACAAGCATGAGACGTATTGAAGCGGCTGGGCGGCGGGGGCGGCGGGGGCGGCAGGGCAGTAATCATGAAGACGGAAGGAAGGATCACAGCCCATTGAAGGAATACACTATGACGTTCACATCACTGTTCATTCTCGCGGGTCTCCTGAGTGGCAGGACTGCCCCGCTGCCGAGCGGCCCTGCTGCCGCACTTGAAACTGCCCCCCTGCCCAGCGGCCCCGCTGCCGATCCTCCTAAGATCGTCACCAGCCTCACCACCTATGGCGCCATTGCGCGAGAGATCGTCGGCGACAAGGGCACGATCACCTCTATCGCCCAGGGAGACGAAGATCCTCACTTCGTCCAACCCAAGCCCAGCTTCGTATCGATTCTCCGCAATGCCGATCTATTTGTGACCACGGGGATGGATCTCGAGCTCTGGGTTCCGGCCCTCCTGGATCGTGCCGGCAACCGGAAGATCATGGATGGAGGTCCGGGGTACGTCGCGGCATTTCATGGAATCGATTTGATGGAAGTGCCTACCTCGCTGAGTCGAGCCCAGGGAGACATCCACGTCGACGGCAACCCGCACATTCATACCGATCCCATTAACGGGATCATCATCGCGCGGAACATTCTGGCGGGCCTGCAGCGGGTGTCGCCCGGAGACGGCTCGTACTACGCCGGCCGGGAACAGGATTTCGAGAAGCGGGTGCTGGAGGCCACGATCGGCGCAACTCTGGTGAGCATCCTCACCCCCGCCACCGCATTCGATCTGCTGAAATCGAACAAGCTCCTCGACTTCATCGGGCAACAGAAGTATCAAGGCAAGCCGCTCACTGCGCAGCTGGCTGGCTGGCTCAAGCAGGCTGAGGTTTTCCGAGGCAAGCAGATGGCGTGCTACCACAAGGAATGGGCCTATTTCGGCCGGCGATATGACATCGAGTGCGTCACCTACATCGAGGCCAAGCCCGGCATCCCACCCACTCCCGGCCACGTACAGGAAGTCATTCAGCTGATGCGGGACCGAAAAATTCCCGTGCTCTTCTCCTCGAACTACTTCGACCGGAAGCAGATCGAGCAGGTGGCCGAGCGCACCGGGGCCAAGGCGGTGATCGTGCCGGAGAACACCCAGGGGGCGCCCGGGGTGAATACCTACTTCGACCTGATGAATACCTGGGTCACCAATCTGGCCCTTGGCTTCAAGGACGTGGCGCTCACTAGCGGAGCCAAATAATGGACCTGAGCCTCTTTCTTCCGCCGTTGGTGGCCTGTCTGGTCATCGTAGCCATCCATTCGTATCTCGGGCTGCACGTGATCGCCCGCGAAGTGATTTTCGTCGACCTCTCGCTGGCGCAGATGGCGGCCCTGGGCTCCGCCGTCGCCATCCTGGCCGGGAGCCAGCCCGATTCGTCCTCCGCATTGATCTATGCCTTGGGATTTACCAGCCTGGGCGCCGCCACGTTCGCCCTGACCCGCACGTCGGAAAGAGGCGCCGTTCCCCAGGAGGCGATCATCGGGATCGTGTATGTCATGGCATCCGCAGCCGCGATTCTGGTAGCGGACCGCACTCCCCGCGGAGGTGAGGCCATCAAGGATATCCTGGTGGGCAGCCTTCTCTGGGTCACCTGGCCTACGATTCTCCGTTTGGCCGGTATTTACGCGGTGGTAGGAGTGGTTCACTGGGCGCTGAGGAGGCGATTTCTGACCATTTCCTTCAGCCCCGAAACAGCGCTGGCTCGCGGCTGGAAAATCCGGTGGTGGGACTTTCTGTTCTATCTCACCTTCGGCATCGTGATCACCTTCTCGGTCCCGATTGCCGGAGTGCTGCTGGTGTTTTCCTTCCTGGTGGTTCCTGCGGCCGTCGCCTTTCAGTTCACCCGGCGCCAGGGAACTCTGGCGGTGATCTCCTGGCTGAGCGGGGCACTGGCTTCTGCCCTGGGCCTCTGGGTCTCTTTCCACTACGATCTGCCGACCGGTCCGGTGATCGTCTGCATGTTCGGCCTGGTGCTTTTGGGAGCCTATCTGGCGCGGAGGCTGGCTGGCAGCAGGGCACCAACGCTGGCGCCCACGCACGCCGAGGGTACCATCCAGACTCTCTGAGCTCAGGCAGGGCTTAGATCATGGTCTTTCGGTCGGAGCGCCAACGTGATACGCTGGGATGCGGCAACATTGCGCCCCGGCGAAGTAATTCGAAGTGTGCCGCAATGATATCTGCCAGATGTTGGGCGATGAGCACGTGGTGCTCGGTAAGGGCGCCCGGCGTCTCGGAGCTGCATACAAGGGCGCCATGCACCCGGCCCCCTACTCTGAGCGGCACGATCATCCGGGTCTCGATTCCGTTCTGGACG
>DATKJJ010000022.1:0-5872 GCA_035543695.1 Gemmatimonadales bacterium
CTGCCGCTGTCGAAGCGGGGAAGACAACACCAGTCGATTGCTCCGTCCAATCCAACCAGGGCCGCCGTTCGCATGTCGCCAATCAACCCATAGTCGGAGATTGGACGGTGGCGAACCGCGCCCGAGCGCCGGCCGGGAGCATCGGCCGGCGTCTGCGGCTGGACGTCAGTCATCGCCCAAGTATAAGGCGGGGGAGCCGGATCTTGCATCGCCGATGCGAGTCATCCACCTTGAAGCACCTTTTCCCTATCCCCATGCGTCCCTCCTTGCTACTTCTGGCGCTGCTGCTGGTGGCATGTCGGCCCGCCGGACAGCCGGCGTCGACGTCTTCGATTGATCGTGCCGCGCTCACCCGGCAGCTGTCGGCTCAGTTGGACCGGTCCGCCGGTGACTGGAACCGGGGTGACCTGGACGCCTTCATGTCGGACTATGCCGCCGAGAGCACGACCACCTACGTGGATGGTCACCGAGCACGGCACGGGTTCGACTTCATTCGCAACAACTATGCTCCGCGGTTCGCCCCCGGTGCCCGGCGGGACAGTCTCCACTTCGAGGAGCTGGAGGTTCGGCCGCTCAGTCCCACCCTGGCCCTGCTAACCGCCCGATTCATTCTTCAGAGAGGCGACAGCACCACCGCGAGTGGTCCGTTTACCCTGGTCATGGAGCGCAGATCTGAAGGCTGGAAGATCCTTCATGATCACTCATCCAGTGATCCGCGTTAAGCGCCTCGTCCTTGGCATAGTTGCCGGCTGCCTGATCCTCGCGGCTTGCAAGCCCGGCTCGCAGGACGGTGTAGCGCTGGTAGGCGCCACCTTGATCGATGGAACCGGTGGACCTCCCCTGGCCGATGCCGCGGTATTGGTGCGTCGCGGGAAGGTCGAGTCCATCGGACCGCGCTCTGGATTCGAGCTTCCCCGCGGCGTCAACCAGGTAGATGTCTCCGGGCGCTGGATTATTCCCGGCCTGATCGATGCCCACGCCCACCTGGCCCAGGCTGCCGGTTGGGCACCGGCGAGGTACCTCGCCTGGGGAGTCACGACGGTGCGGGATATGCACGGGCCGCTGAATTCTGTCATCTCGGTCCGCCGGAGATCGAACACCCAGTCGAGCGGCTCGCCCCGCGTCTACGCTGCCGGAGCGATGATCGATGGCCTGCCGACCACCTACCCTGATGCGATGGGGGTCAACAGCGAGCAGGACGCGCGCAAGGCGGTTGATCGCCTGGTGAGCGGCGGTGTCGACTTCATCAAGGTCTACACCCACATCGACCCGCCGCTGCTCCGCGCCATCCTCGATGAAGCCCACACGTTCAATGTTGCGGTTGCGGGCCACCTGGGTATGACTGACGCCCTTACGGCGGCAAAGGACGGCATATCGTCGATCGAGCATCTTACCGGCGTGCCCGAGGCAATTTCCCGGGAGCGCTCGTCTCTGCTGGCGGCGCACTACCGCGGGTTTTTCCCCGGCTGGACCGCATTCGAGCGCCGCTGGGCCGATCTCGACCCGACAGCCCTCACCGAGCTGGCCGGACGCCTGGCTCAGGAACGGGTAACGCTGGTCCCGACGCTGATCCTGCACGAGACCCTAAGCCGGCTGGACGATCCGGCTATCCTCCGGGATTCCGCTCTTAAGGATGTTCCCGAAGATGCCAGACGAGAGTGGGATGTGCCCGGGATGATCAGCCGGGCTGGATGGGACCAGGCTGACTTCACGGCATTCCGCCAGTCTCGGCCGATGCAAAATCTCTTCGTCCGCGCCTTCGTCGCCGCGGGCGGAAGGATTGCCACCGGGACCGACTCTCCCAACCAGCTTCTGGTTCCGGGTTACAGCGAGCACCGCGAGCTCGAGCTGCTGGTCGCGGCCGGCGTCAGCCCGAGGGAGGCCCTTCGGGCCGCCACCAGGAACGCGGCGGTGTTGCTGGGCGTCGATTCTCTGGGGCTGATTGCCCCCGGCAAGGCGGCAGATCTCATCGTACTCACCCGGAATCCGCTCACCGACATCCGTAACACCCGGTCCATCCAGACCGTCATGTCCCGTGGTCACCTGCTGGACGTCGATTCCATTCGGGCAACCTGGTAACGGTGCAGCCGGGGTACCGCCCCCGAGCATGAGGATCCCCTGAACCCACCGGTGCCCGCACCCGAGGGAATCGAACGACTCTCCCTCTTCTTCGCGTCCGCTTCGACCCGCCAGGGCCTGCTCGCTCGGCGCGCGCTCGCTAGTCCCTCTCCCGATGATGGAGAGCTGGTACACCGCTTGATTCGCCAGTTGGAGGAGGAGTCCGCGGCCGTCGAGCGGGTCGAAAGCGCGGTGGTGCCCACGATCTGGCGGGCCCATGAGCTCATGGATCTCGGTGCGACCGAGGGCCACTGCGCTCGAGTGATGGAGTGGATCCTGGGACTTCAGGGCCAGCCCGGCGCTTTCAGCCAGGGCTGCAGCCGGATTCGCCATGCCCACCGGGTGTGCGAACATTTCATCTCCGGCTTCTTCTCACCGGCTCCGCCCGAGCAACGACTCGCGCCGGTCATGCTGCCGAACGGGAAAGTGTTTCGGGCCGAGCCCGCGGCCCGGTTTGCCATCAGTTGCCTCGCGCTCCGGGCAGCCCTACGAGGGCGATGGGGAGATCGCGCCGCTGTCCAGCGCCATCTGGCGAGTCTGCATCAGCTTCAGGAGCAGTGGTCCGACTGGGGCGGATACTTTTCGGGGGACGCTATTGTCGCCGGCATTCACGCTCTGGCTCTGAGCCCGCTCAGTCAGCAGCTTCGGGACCGGCTATCGTCTTTGATCGCGGCGCACCAGGCGCCCGACGGCACCTGGCCCACCGCGGATCTGTTTCATACCCTGGAAACGCTCCTTGCCCTCAGCACCACCCCGGCTCGGGGAGCCATTCGCCGGGCTGTCCCCACCCTGCTGTCGCGCCAGCGAATCGACGGCACCTTCGGGTCGACCGCGCAGCAGGAGCGGGCCTTGATCGCGTTGCGCTCGTTGATCTGGGCCGAGCAGGAGGGCTAGACTGCTCGACGGAGGAAGCGCCATGAGCGACGCACCAATCGACCAGAAACCGCGCATCCGGTTGACCGCCCTTTCGCACGGCGCCGGTTGAGCCTGCAAGCTCGGCTCCGCCGATCTGGCGCAGGTCCTGCGCCTTCTGCCGAGTGTGGAGGATCCCCGCGTCCTCGTCGACGCCGCCACGAGGGATGACGCCGCGGTTTTTCTGCTGTCTCCCGAGAGAGCCCTGGTGTCGACCGTGGACTTCTTCACGCCCATCGTGGATGACCCGTCAGCCTGGGGTGCCATCGCTGTCGCCAATGCCCTGAGCGATATCTATGCGATGGGAGCGACTCCATTGTTCGGGCTCAACCTGGTGGGTTGGCCCCGGGAGCAGCTGCCTTTCGAGGTCTTGGGAAAGGTGCTCGAGGGCGCGGCTCAGGTGGCCCGGCGAGCCCACTGTCTGGTCCTTGGTGGTCATTCCATCGACTCCGTCGAGCCAATGTTCGGTATGGCGGTGGTGGGAGAGGTCCACCCCGACCGGATGCTCACGAACGCCGGGGCCTGCGCCGGTGACCGGCTGGTGCTCACCAAGCCGCTGGGCACGGGCATCCTGGCAACCGCGCTCAAGCGCGACGCTCTCCTCGAGACGGGAATGACTGAGGCGGTACGCTCGATGACCGCGCTGAACGATGGTGCCGCCCGGGCCGCGCTCAGGATAGGCGTCAGCGCCGCCACTGACGTGACCGGGTTCGGGCTGCTGGGACACCTGACCAACATCTTGGAGGCCAGCAAGGTGGCAGCCGAGATCGCCTTCGACAGCATACCGGTGCTTCCCCACGCCCGAAATCTCGCCTCCCGTGGAGTGATCCCCGGCGGCACTCAGCGAAATCTCGCCGCAGCTGAGCGGGTGGAGTGGGCATCCGAGCTCACGGCCACGGACCGTTATCTCTGTGTCGACGCGCAGACCTCCGGGGGACTGCTGCTGGTCGTGCCTCCCGAGCACGAGTCCGCGCTGCTGGCGGCCTTAGCCGAGGAGCAGACTCCGGCGGCTGCGGTCATCGGTCGCATCGTGGCGGGCACGCCGGGTACTATCCGGGTCGCTCGGCAGCTGGGCTAGCACAACATTCTCGCGGACCACCCGTACTCGCGCGGAAATCAGGAGTCGGTAGATGTCTACAGTTCGATGGACCAGCGAACGTATGGATCAGCTGGAGCGAGCAGCCCGGGACGGCCTTCGGGTCGCCCTGTCCCGTCGGGGAACCGAATATGTCGTGGTGGCGCACCGGGTCACCTCGATCGACCAGCACGAGGCGCTGGTCGGCTGGCTGCCCATGACTGGTGAGGAGCTCACCTTTCGCCTCGACGAGATCGAGAGCTTTCAGGTGATCGGGTGAGTCGAGTGGCCATCGTTCATCTGGATGAGAGCTGCCTGGGAAACGGCCGCGAGGGTGAGAACCCTGGAGGGGCGGGTGGCCTGATCGAGGCTCGAGCCGCCCGGCAGGTACAGCGCCGCGACTTTTTCACCTACGTCTCGAACACCACCAATAACCGGATGGCCCTGAGTGGTGCTATCACCGCGCTGCGAATTCTGGCCGGTAAGCGCAATCGCCTCCGCGTGCTCATGGTCTCCGATTCCGAGTATCTGGTAAAGGGCATGCGGGAATGGGCTCCCGGCTGGGCCTCCCGCGGCTGGGTTCGGAAAGCCGGCCCGATTGAGAATCTCCAGCTGTGGCAGGACCTGGCCGAGACCGTCCGTCTGCACGAGGTCCAGTGGACCTGGGTCCGGGGCCACCAGGGCCACCCCAAGAACGAGTACGCCAACGATCTCGCGATCGCCGCAGCCCGCGGCGGCAAGAGCTCGGAGGGTGCGGTCGAGTCAGGGTTCTTGCCCTGGCTCGAGATCAAACAGGCCAAAGGAAAGTTTGTGGGGTACGACCCCGACGTGGCCTTCGCCGCTCTGGAAAGGAGAGTTGCGGAAGGCGAGAGCTTTCCCCTGGCCGAGAAGGTGTAACCTCCCATCCGTAAAGCCCAATCCCGCAGCACGAAACCTGCTGGCAGGCGAGGTCAGTTCCGCCACCGAATCGCGTGCAAAGAATTGCGCCTCCGAGCCGACCAGGAGAGCACAGGTGAATCTGGACCGACTCTTTCGTCAAATTGTGCTGAACCTTGCCACCAAGGATCCTGGTGGTCTCCGCCGAGCCCTCAGCCTGGCTGAGGTCAGGGATGGAGTTGTTCCCTATCGAGCCAACCGGCGGGCGCTGGGCATTGAGACCAGCGAGGACTACGAGATGGCATTGCTGCGGCTCTACGCCGGGGAAGCCGGCCTGGCCCGCACCGCCCCTGCCGAGGCCCGGGCGGAGCTCGCAGGGGAACTCAGTCGCCCCCATCCCGATCTGGCCATCCTCCAGCAGCATGAGACGACCACAATCCGGCTCGATCCCGCTGCCGTGGAGAGGATCTTGGATCCGGAGCCGAACCTGAGATTTGCGCCCCGGAATGCCGCCATCGCTCCTGAGCCCAGTGCGCCGCGGAAGCGGAGCCGCAGCAAACCGGAAATTCGGCCGGCCGACCCTGCGATCTCCTGCTGCACCCGCTGTAGCGCCCCTTTGCCGTCTGGTCGAGCCGTCAAATTCTGCCCCCAGTGCGGACAGAATCTGGCTGTCCGGCACTGCCCCGAGTGCGACACCGAGCTCGAGGTTACCTGGAAGCACTGCATCAACTGCGGAGTCTCGGTACTGCCTATCCGACGGACTGGCTCCGATCGCTGAGCTTTGCGGTGACCGACCAGCCGGGCATATTTCAACCCTCCACACTCCACCCGCCGGGGTACCTCACGTGAGCGACAGCGCTGACATCGTATTTCTCTCCGGCGTCCGAACCG
>DATKJJ010000023.1:0-7588 GCA_035543695.1 Gemmatimonadales bacterium
CAGTGACGGTTCCACCCTCGTCGCCGACTTCGGCATCGCCCGGGCTCTGGCAGGTGCCGATGATCGTCTCACCGAGACCGGGATGGCCGTTGGCACGCCGGCGTATATGAGCCCCGAGCAGGCGGCAGGTGACAAGGCGGTTGATGCGCGGACCGACGTGTACTCGCTCGGCGCGGTGCTGTACGAGGCGCTCGCCGGTGAGCCGCCCTTCACGGGTGCGACGGCCCAGGCCATCATCGCGAAGCGTTTCAGCGGCGAGGCACCGCGGGTGCGGCAGGCACGACCGAGCGTGCCCGAGCAGGTCGACGCGGCGGTGGCACGGGCGCTGGCGCCTCTACCGGCGGACCGGTTCGCCTCGGCGGGCGACTTCGCGCGGGCGCTCGCCGGGCTCACTATTGCCGGGAGCCCGACTGCCTCTGGGCCCAGCGCTCTCCCGCAAACCGCTCCCACGCGGGCGACGACACCACACCCGACCGGCACGGCCGGGCGACGCGTTCCGCTGGCCGCGGTCACGCTTGCGATCGGCTTTCTCGTCGGTCTGGGCGTTCTGTTCGCCTGGCGACGCAGCCACTCCGCAATGGAAGACACCGGGCCGAAACGACTGGCCGTACTCCCGTTCGAGAACCTGGGCGACTCCGCAGATGCGTACTTCGCCGATGGGATCACGGACGAAGTCCGGGGCAAGCTCTCGCAGGTGTCAGGGCTCGCGGTGATCGCCCGGGCCAGCTCGAACGAATACCGCAAGACGACCAAGGCGGCTCAGGAGGTCGCCCGGGAGCTCGGGGCCGATTACCTCCTCACAGCCACCGTGCGTTGGGAGAAGGCGCCCGGCGGCCCGAGCCGGGTGCGAGTGAGTCCCGAGCTCATCCGGGTCGAGCCCGGGGCCGCGCCGACCACCAAGTGGCAGCAGCCGTTCGACGCCTCGCTTACCGATGTCTTCCAGGTCCAAGCGGATATCGCGATGAAGGTCGCCAGCGCGCTCAACGCGGCCTTGGGCGACAGTGTGCGTCACGAACTCGCGGCCAAGCCGACGGAGAACCTGGCCGCCTACGATGCCTACCTCAAAGGCGAGGCCGCCTCGCAGGCGCTGGCCGCGGGGGACCCGCCGAGTCTGCGGCGGGCCGTCGGGTTCTACCAACAGGCGGTCGCCCTCGATTCCGGGTTCGTCCCGGCCTGGGCCCAGCTCGGCCGCGCGCGCGCGGTCCTCTACGCCAATAGCACGCCGGCGCCTGAGTTGGCGGCGCAGGCCCGTGACGCTGCTAATCGGTCGCGAGCGCTCGGCCCGGATCGGCCCGAAGGGCAGCTGGCGCTCGGCGAATTCTATCGGTCTGTCCAGGTCGACAACCGCCAGGCACTCGCGGCCTACGAGGCGGGGCTCAAGCTGGCGCCCACCAACGTCGACCTCCTCGTTGGCGCGGCCCTGGCCGAGCAGTCCCTGGGCCACTGGGAGCCGTCTCTGCGGCACCTCACGCAGGCGGCTGCGCTCGATCCCCGCGCGGCCAACACGGCCCGGCGCACTACCCGCACGCTGCTCTGGCTCCGCCGCTATCCCGAGGCGCAGGCGGCTGCGGACCGCAGTCTCATGCTCGCCCCAACCAACCTCCAAATCATTGAGCAACGGGCGATGGTGGCGCTTGCTCAAGGGGATCTCGCCGGCGCCCAGGCTGTCGTACGTGCCGCCCTCCCCAACGTGGACCCGGCCGCGCTGCTCGCGTTCTTCGGCAACTTTCAGGATCTCTACTGGGTGCTAGAAGATGCTGAGCAGCAGCAGCTCCTCACCCTTCCGCCGAGTGCTTTTGACGACGACCGGGGAACCTGGAGCGCCGTACGTGCGCAGACGTATGGGTTGCGCAAGGACCTGGCCAAAGCGAGGGTGTATGCCGACTCTGCCCAGCTCGCCTTCCGGGAGCAGCTCCGGGCCACGCCGGACGATGACCAGCGGCATGTTTTGCGGGGCTTGGCCCTCGCGTATCTAGGCCGTAAGGCCGAGGCGATTGAGGAAGGGGAGCGGGGCGTGGCGCTGTTGCCGGTCAGCCGGGATGCGTTCGCCGGAGCCTACACTCAGCACCAGCTCGTCCGCATCTACCTGCTCGTGGGGGAGCCCGAGAAGGCTCTCGACCAGCTCGAGCCGCTGCTCAAGATCCCGTACTATCTCTCGCCCGGCTGGCTCAGGATCGATCCCACCTTGGCGCCGCTCCGGGGCAACCCGCGCTTCCAGCGGCTAATCGCGGGCGGATAATCTTCGTTTCGCTTCGCGTTCGCCGTCGCTGGAGCTCCCGAACCCGCCTCTAGGATTCCAGATACAGCAACTCCGACATTTGAGTGGGTAAAGTACGGCAAAGTACGGCATGAAACCCAGCAACTCCAGCATCGGATGACATGGAACTGGCGTAAAGGTTTCGATTGAGCCGACAAGCCAAACCCCCTACTGGTTACTTGTGCCCGTGGGCGAGCGCCGGCGGGTTAGATCCCGCAGCGTCTATCCGTCAGCGATGCGGAGCGATATGCTTCTCAGCGGGGCCTCATCCCCGGGCCCGTAGCAAATCCCACCACCATCCCAGTGCCTACAGGAGTTTGGCTTAGCGCGCTGTCGATCCCGAAGGAGGAACCCTCGTGGGCATCCACGATTCGTCCCGCACCCGAATTGCGCCGGTATTTGGGCGCCTGCAGTGTCTAGATCCATCCGGTAGACTATGGCTCCAGGGACTCCTGGAACTGGCGAACACTCGAAAGTTGCCGAGGCCCGACGCCGGCGCCTCCCGTCTGAGGGTGGCGAAGTGGTGGCCGAGGGAAGCGAGGTTAGCCGCTCCGCCGGGGCTTCTTCGATGGCTCCTGGAGAATGCGGATGAGCCCCGTGACGCCGCGGCATGGGGTCGCAGGCCGGAGGTGATGGCCAACCGACGCCGGGTGGTCGACCGAGATGCCGACACTCTCGCTGAGGCGTTACGGAGTCTTCAAGGACGCCGCTCGTCGCCTCGCGCCTGGTACGTGCTCGAGGGACCAAGTCAACCAGACGTCTATCTGGATTCCGCCGCCGCAGTGATCGTGGTAGAGGGGAAACGAACGGAGACGGCTCCGACAACTTCCACCGCCTGGATGCGTGTGCGCCATCAGATGCTGCGGCACCTTGATGCTGCCTGGGAGCATCGACAGGGTCGGCGAATCTATGGCCTCTATATCGTCGAGGCGGAGACTGGAACCAGCTCCACCGAACCCCCGTACACCTGGCACGAAGCGGTCGAGTCGACGATCTCGGGCGAGGTCTTGAGGGCCAGCCTGCCGCACCGCACGCCAGACGAACGATCGCAGATCGCTAGTGCTCTGCTCGGGGTCACCACCTGGCAGGCCGTCTGCGACGAATTCCAGATACCTCGTGAAGTCCTCATCCCGGAGGTTTTTGATGACAGGCCATCGAAGACCACCCGTAGGAAATCGGGGAGATCTCTGCAGCCTACCCCCTTGCCCGATGACTTGGATCAGGCCCAGGAATCCCAGACGGCCCCCAGCTCGGCACCAACCTGAGCATTGAGCGAATAAAAGACGGCAAAGTCCAGCAAGAACGCCACTCAACCCCAGCATCGGGTGACACGAACTCGCGTAAAGCGTAGCAATTTGCTGGAGTTTGGGCGGTTCCGCCCGGAAATCGACATCACCGGCCAGGAAGAACTCTTTGGCTCACCACGGCGCGATTGCCGACGCTAGGCGCGCGGTGGACCTGGCTGAACAACGATTATGGTCTGTTTGCCATGGTGGCGGAGCGTTATCGGCAGCCGTGGCGCCTCAGCCTCGAGTCGCTTCCGAACAGCCCCATCGAACCAATCGGTATCATCCACAATCAGAAATCCGCCCGGGATGATTCTGCCCAGGAGGCACTCGATTTCAGTCCACACCACGCCAGGGTCATGGCTGCCGTCCAGGTAGACCAAACTGACGTGATCGAATGGTACACGGCTGCCGTGCCGCCAGACATACAGATGATCCAACTGGCTGAGAAACAATTCGGAATCCATCATGTAATGAATATGGTTGGCGTATCTCGCCAAGTTTCGTTTCATGGCACGGTAGTGCCTATCATCGTATTCAAATGGGGCGCCCTCATACGGACGTGACCCGTAAGGATCTACCGTGAGTACGAGCGGCCGGCGCATTGGCGGGGGGTACACCAAGTCCAGGAGCCTGAGTATCAGCAGAGCTGAACCCCCTGACCTGGTTCCGATCTCAAGGAACGGGGGCGGATCGTCACTCCACGGTGTCGCCACGACGGCGCGCGCCAATTCCAGCAAGAACCGTGTTTTTGTGTCGCTCTTTTGACGGCAGCGGAAGACTTCCCACCGGAGGCGAAAGTCACCGACTCTTCGGGGATGCCATTTCGGACCGGAATCGGAAAGATGAGGGTGCGTCACGAGGGGCAGACCCACATGGTTAGTTCGTCTGACGGCGATTGCGTTTCTTCGTTCGATTGGCTGCTACCACAGACATTTGAGTGAGTAAACTAGGGCAAAGTCGAGCATCAGCCCATCAAACTCCAGTATCGGGTGACACGAACTTGGGTAAAGGGTAGCACGTCGCTGGAGTTTGGGTGGCTACGGTCCCCCTGAATCAGGAGGGTCATGGTTCACCCCAACAGGTGGCCTGCGGCTCGAGCCTAGGAGGGGCAAACTTAAAACAGCGGGGCAGCTTACAGTCGTAAGCCAACCCGCTGATTTTCCTTTTGTGCGCTGTAGTAGTCGGTCAACCGTGAAGCGGGTTCGCAGACCGAAGGAACCTAGACCGGCTTAGCCTTTGCGCTCATCTCGCCATCCAGTGCGTTCAGCGCCCGCGCAATTGCATCGGCTTTCTCGCGCGCCTTCTCGTGGTCATCCACGCTGTGAATACCGAGAATCCCGCCGCGGGTCACGACATAGACGGAAGTTCCTTCAGGCCTCTGGGTCCATTCCTGCACGCGCCACTTGGGTCCGCCCGGTCTGTAATCCTGCGCCAGCTTCTTCGCGAGCTCCTCGCGCTGCCGGTCGCCCCATAGACCAGGTGCTTCCTCCCTGAGCGTTTCGGCGAGCCAGCTATAGGCTTCCACTTTTGATTTAACGGGCGACATAGGAAAGCTCTCTCCTGAACGGGTTTCTATTGCTTAGCGTCCGAACTATCTATACGGCGGTTCCGAGCTCCTAATCCGGCACTGGGCTAAACCCCAGCCTCCGCGACCGCGCGTGGCTGGTACTCGGGCGCGTTGTCGGCGTACCCCCACATAAACGGTGGCTCTGCGCCGCAGCAGCGAGCGAAAGCATAGAGCTGGCCGCGGTGGTGGAGGAACTCGTCGTGCAGAACGTAGAATGCGACATGACCGGGCCAGGTCGCGTTCCACGGCGTGGGCACCATCGCCGCAAGCTCCGCGTCGCCGATCCGCTTGACCGCCGCGTCCGCTTGCTCGAAGCACTGCCGGGCAAAGGCCACGAGCGCGGCCTTGTTGCCTAGCTCCGCCGCGAACTTCTCTTCCGATGATTCGTCGGCGGTGATGCGGCCCTTCGCCACGCCCTCCGCGATGTCGCGCACGATCGATGAGGTGTGTACCGCCAGCTCCTGCGGCGTGCGCATGCCGGGGACCGGGTGGGTGGCGTAGCGCTCGGCCGGTATCGCCTCAAGCAGGCGGAGATACACGCCGTATTTCTGGCGGAACTGGTCCCACATTTGATCCAGGGTGGCCTTGTCCATAGTTAGTCTCCTCCACAGCGCGATCGGGAGTCCGGGGTAGCCAGCGACAACTTCGATGCGCTGGGTATGACGCGAGTCGTCAACTTGCGGCGCGGATCCTCTGCCGTCCAGTGGTCGCACCAGCGAGGTCGGGTCGCTTGACGGAACCGATATTTGCCCGCACCCTACAGCACACTTTCCATCGAGGCCCCATGCGAACCTCGGCCCAGCGCCGATTCTTGAGCACCCTCATGCCTGTCCTTGGCCTGGTGGCGCTGGGGAGCTACCCCTGTTCGGCTGTCGCCCAGAGCGACGGGCACTCCGCCGGGCCCACCGAGTTGTCACCCGAGCTCCAGCATGCCCGCGCCGGGCTGGAGAAGTACCAAGACCCGATAGTTGCGATCCGTGACGGTTACTTCTCGACGCTCGCCTGCGTGGAGTACGTGAAGGGCGGTGCCGGTAGCATTCACTACACGCCGGGCGGGATGGGCGTGCACTTCCTCAACCTGCAGGTCATCAGTCCCACGCTGGATCCAGCCAAGCCTCAGGTGCTGATCTACGAGCCGATCGGGGACCGGCTGCGTCTGGCCGCGGCGGAGTGGTTCGTGCCGACCGAGGTAGCTGGCACTGCTCATCCCGCGATTTTTGGCCAGAAGCTCCAGGGCCCGATGGAGGGGCACGTGCCCCTGCAGCCGAAGGGTCTCCACCATTACGACCTGCACGTCTGGCTCTGGAAGGACAATCCGGCGGGCGTGTTCTCGCCGACGAACCCGGCGATCAAGTGCCCCAAGGGGAGCTACTCGTTCACCGAGCAGGCGCCGAAGCTGGTGGAGGCGGCGGGACACTGAGCATGCGGGGCAGGGTACGACTCAAGACGCCGCATGGGATTTTGCCGGTGATGGCGCCGGCGTAGTTCCTACAACTGCCGTTCCGCCAGCTCGCGGAAGGCGTCGGGAACGGAGCGGCGGTCGTCCAGGGCGACCGAGGCGTAGCCGACGGATTCCCAGCCGAAACGGTCACGGATCGCATCGATGGCGCGGTCGGTGCGGAGGCGCGCCATCCCTCTCCTAGCACCGGGGCGCCGTGCCTCGTCGGCGAGGCCGAGCGGCAGATCGAGTTGCACCGCCGGCTGTTCCTCGATATGCGATACCGAGATGGCAACCAGAGAGATCGCGCGTTCTTGGGGATGGCTCCTGAGGACGGCTCGCACCAGGTCCTCGGCGATCTCAGCGAGGATTGAACTCGCGGCGACGGGTTGCGGCAGCGTCACGGCGTGGGTAACCGAGCGGAGGTCGCCGAAGCGCACCCGCACCGTCACGGTCCGGCCGCACTTGCCCTTCGCGCGCAGGCGCGAGCCGACCCGGTCGGCAAGGTGGCGGAGCGACCGGCGGATGAGCGGGTCCTCGACCGGCCTTCGGCCGAGCGCCGATTGCGCTCCGACCGAGTGGGCGTGGACATGGGTCCGAATGGCGCGAGGATCGCGGTTCCAGGCGAGGGCGGCCAACCTATCGCCCGCGGCCCGGCCGAGCAGCCGGGCAATCGCCCCTGGGGAACTCTTCGCCAGGTCGCCGATGGTAGCGATGCCGCTTTCGGCGAGCCGCGCCCTGGTCGCCGGGCCGACACCCCACATCATCTCCACCGGCAAATCATGCAGGAAGGCGAGCTCGGTCTCCGGGTCCACGACAACCAGCCCGTCGGGCTTGGCGACCTGGGAGGCGATCTTGGCGAGGTGCTTCGTGCGGGCGACGCCGACGGAGATGGGAAGGGCCAGTTCATCGCGTACGCGTCGGCGGATCGCCGCGGCGATCTCGGCCGGCGTGCCGAAGAGGTGCGTGCAGCCTGCGACGTCGGCGAAAGCCTCGTCGATCGAGATCCGCTCGACCAGCGGCGTGAAGTCGCCCAG
>DATKJJ010000024.1:0-6473 GCA_035543695.1 Gemmatimonadales bacterium
GGTCAGATCGGCCTGCGGCTGCTGCCCGAGGTCGTCGCCGCCATCGAGGAGGGCGAAAGCGCCCTCGTCTTCACGAACACCCGTGCCACGGCCGAGATCTGGTACCAGGCCCTGCTCGCCGCCCGGCCCGATTGGGCGGGAATCATGGCGCTGCACCACGGCTCGCTCGACCGGAAGACCCGCGAATGGGTCGAAGACGGACTCCGCGACGGCAAGCTCCGGTGCGTGGTCTGCACGTCGACCCTGGACCTCGGCGTCGACTTCACGCCCGTGGACCGCGTGCTCCAGGTCGGAAGCCCCAAGGCGGTGGGCCGGCTGATTCAGCGTGCAGGCCGGAGCGGCCACCAGCCCGGCGCCGTGAGCCGGCTGACCTGCGTCCCGACGAACGCGCTGGAGCTGGTGGACGTGGCCGCCGCGCGCGATGCGCTCGCGCAGGGGGCCATCGAGTCGCGGCCTCCGGTGGAACGTCCCCTCGATCTCCTGGCCCAGCATGCCGTCACCATCGCGGTTGGCGGCGGATTTCGGACCGATGAGCTCCTGGCCGAAGTGCGGACCACCCGAGCCTACCGCGAGCTGACCGATGCCGAGTGGCGCTGGGTCATGGACTTCATCACCCGGGGCGGCTCCGCCCTGAGTGCGTATCCCGAGTACAACAAGCTGGTCGAGCGGGACGGCGTATACGTGCCGAGGGACCGCATGGTTGCCGCGCGACACCGGATGTCGATCGGTACCATCGTGAGCGAGGCGGCGATGAAGGTCCGTTTCGTTCGGGGGAAAGCCATCGGGACGGTGGAGGAGAACTTCATCGCCCGGCTTCGGCCCGGTGACGTTTTCACCTTTGCTGGTAGGACCCTGGAGTTCGTCCGGGTGCGGGAGATGACCGCCTGGGTAAAGACAGCGCGGGAGACCACCTCGGTGGTGCCTCACTGGACCGGCGCCCGGTTTCCCCTGTCACCCGAGCTGGCCGCAGCGGTCCGGAACAAGCTCGACGAGGCTCGCCAGGGCATCTATCGAGGGGCCGAAATGGAAGCGGTGAGAGGCATTCTCGAGCTGCAGGCCGAGTGGTCCTGCCTTCCCGCGGCCGACGAGTTGCTGATCGAGCGGGTACAGACTCGTGAAGGACACCACCTCTTCTTTTATCCGGTCGAGGGCCGGCTGGTGCATGAGGGGCTCGCGGCGCTGTTCGCCTATCGACTGGCTCAGCTGGGGCCGATTACCTTCACCCTGGCCGCCAACGACTACGGCTTCGAGCTGCTCTCTCCCGACCGCGCCCAACTGGAAGAAGCACTCGACGCAGGCTTGGTATCCGCTGATCACCTGGTTCACGACATCCCGGCAAGCCTCAACGCCGCCGAGCTCGCCAAGCGTCAGTTCCGGGAGATCGCACGGGTGGCCGGGTTGATCTTCCAGGGCTATCCGGGCCGGAACAAGAGCGTTAAACAAGTCCAGGTTTCCAGCGGGCTTCTCTACGATGTGTTCGCCCGCTACGATCCGGACAACCTGCTGCTGTTTCAGGCGCACCGTGAGGTGTTGGAGAAGCAGCTGGAGCGGAGCCGGTTGGGCCGAACCCTGGAGCGGATCGGCCAGGGGCGCATCAGCATCAAGGAATGCCGGCGCCCCACCCCGCTTGCGTTTGGTCTGCTGGTGGACCGCGCCCGGGAGCAGGTGAGCAGCGAGAAGTTTCTAGATCGAGTCCGCCGGCTGGCGGCACCACTGGAACGTGCGGCCGCCGCCGGAAACGTCAGCGCGCGGTTTGCCCGGGGACGCGGCAGAGGGTTTCGATGACCGATGTGATGTTGACGATCGCGGGCGAAGAGATCTACCTCCTCGCTGAGCGCGCGCTTTGGTGGCCCAACGCAAGCACCTTGATCGTAGCCGATCTCCATTGGGGCAAGGCCTCGACCTTCCGGGCCACCGGCATCCCTATCCCCATCGGCACCACCAGCGACGATCTGGCTCGGCTGGATAGCGCGCTCACCCGAACTGGTGCCCGGCGCATGGTGGTGCTGGGCGACCTGTTCCACGCCAAAGCGGGACGGATCGCCTCTCATACCCTGGCTGAGCTGCGGCGCTGGCGCAGCCTCGCCGCTCCGGTCGAGATCCTGCTGGTTCGGGGAAACCACGACCGTCATGCGGGTGATCCGCCCAGCGACCTCCGGATCAACTGCGTCAATGCGCCGGCGTTCGTTCCGCCCTTTGTCTTCCGCCATGAGCCAGTGCAGGGTGATGCCTACGGGCTCGCCGGGCACGTTCACCCCGGCATCACTCTCCTCGGCCGCGGATTGCAGCGGGAGACGCTTCCTTGCTTCCTCATCGGTCAAACTGGAGCGCTGATCCCTGCCTTCGGCAGCTTCACCGGCTTTGGTACCGTGGAACCGGGACCGGGGGACCGCGCCTTCGTAACGGTTGAGGGCGAAGTGCTGGAGGTGAGTTTACCAGTTGACCTGGACCCGAATGCCTATCCACCTGAGCTGCACGAGATGGCGGAAATGGAGAGTCCCGGGTCGAGAGGCCAGAGTTCGCCGGACGGAGATCTCTAGGCATCGCTGGCTTTGCGGAGACCAAGTACCGCATTAGCCTTTTTCGCATGACTCACCAACAACTCAGCGTTCCCCCAGAGGACTTAGCCCTCCTCGAGCGAGTTCGTGCGGCCGCCGACCTGCTCGAGGCCGTTCTTGCCGACCGCGGGCTGCTGGCCGCGGTGCCCGCCGAGGATCGTCACCGCCTGCTCAATGCGGCCGGCGCAGTCTACGTGCCCGACACCACCGCGCGCCGCCGAATGGTGAAAGCCACGGTTCGGCGCCGAAAGGCCGAAAGGATCAAGCGGGAAGAGGCCGCGCTCAGCCGCACCGGCATTCGGAGCTTGCGCCGACAGACCGTCTTTACCACCCCGAACGTTTTTCCTCCGTCCGGCTTCGAGCCTCGGGACATCGCCGACCGCAGCGCACCGGAAGAATGCCTCGACCCCCAGCACTGCTACATCTGCAAGCAACCCTTCTCTCGTCTTCACCACTTCTACGATCAGCTGTGCCCGGCGTGCGCCGAGTTCAACTTTGCCAAACGCACTGAGCTGGCTGACCTGTCGGGGCGGGTGGCGCTGTTGTCGGGAGGGCGGGTCAAGATTGGCTACCAGGCTGGAATCAAGCTGCTGCGCTCGGGAGCCCAGCTCATCGTCACCACCCGGTTTCCCCGCGATTCCGCGGCGCGCTACGCCCGGGAGCCTGACTTTGCCGAATGGTCCGAGCGGCTCGAGATCTTTGGGCTCGACCTGCGGCACACGCCCAGCGTTGAAGCCTTTTGCCACCATCTGCTCGCTACCCGCAATCGTCTCGATTTCATCATCAACAACGCCTGTCAGACAGTGCGCCGGCCGCCCGACTTCTATCAGCACATGATGGAAGCCGAAACCGCCTCATTCGGCCACATGCCGGCGACCGTGCGCCGGCTGCTCGGGAGCTACGAGGGACTCAGGGAGTATCGGATGCTACCCGAGCGGGAGCATGAGTCACCTCGCCCGGTTGATGCTTCCCACCCTGCGCTCTCCGGAATTACCCACGCGGCTCAACTCTCTCAGATGCGGTTACTTCCGGAGGAGCACGGGGGTGAGCGACACCTGTTTCCCTCAGGCGTGCTCGACCAGGACCTGCAGCAGGTGGATCTGCGGCAGCGGAACTCGTGGCGGCTCCTGCTGGACGAGGTACCATCGGTGGAGCTGCTGGAGGTTCATCTCGTCAACGCGGTGGCGCCGTTCATCTTCAATGCGCGACTCAAGCCGCTCCTGCTCCGCACGCCAGGACAAGAGAAACACATCGTGAACGTTTCGGCTGTGGAGGGGCAGTTCTACCGGAACTTCAAGACCACCCGCCATCCTCACACCAATATGGCCAAGGCGGCGCTCAACATGATGACCCGCACGTCGGCTACAGACTACCATCGCGACGGCATTCACATGAACAGCGTCGATACCGGTTGGGTGACGGATGAGGATCCCGCGGAAATTGCCGCCCGCAAAGTCGCAGAGCACAGGTTCCATCCGCCGCTGGATATCGTGGATGGGGCTGCCCGGATTCTCGATCCCATCATTTCCGGCGTGAACTCCGGCTGTCATGTGTGGGGACAGTTCCTGAAGGATTACCGTCCCACCGACTGGTAACGCGCTGGTGGATTGCTGGCGTCACCCTGATCCTGGAGTAGATTGCGAGTTTTCCCGTGCTCACAGCTTCTCCAGCGGAGTCTGCTTTTATGGTTACAGCATTCCCTAACATGCGTGTCCTCCCTCTCGCTGTGACGGTCAGTGCATGGCTTCTTTCAGGGTGTGCCGGAGTGACGCCCATCCGGGACCTCTTGAATGACCCATCGCACTATGACGGCAAGACCGTCCACATCGAGGGGAACGTCAAAGGCTCGGTCGGCGGCCTTGGAGTTGGAGCGTATGAAGTCCGGGACGAGACCGGTACGTTGACCGTGGTCAGCCAGACGTCGGATCCTCCGCGGACCGGAGCCAAGGTCGGAGTCAAGGGAACCTTTCAGGCCTTGCTCAGCCTGGGTATCAAGAGCCTGGCGGTGTTGAAAGAGGAGAGCCGCTCGCTGAAGGACTGAGGAAGTCCGCATGGCGCGATTGTTTTGGATGCTCTTGATCTTCGCGTTTTTTGGTGCCCTGATCACCGGCGCATCGTGGGCGGCTGCCTTCGCCAGCGTAGGCAAGCTGTTGGGGGCGCCGCCTCCCCGGATGGGAAAACAGACCATCACGATTCACTGGGATGGCATGTCGCGGGTGGTCCAGCATCCCCCCTGGTGGCGGTTTGCTTTCGGCCCCACCGCTATTCCCGGCGCCGCCCAGGTCCGAATCGATGTAAACCCCTGGGGCAAGGTTATCTCCACCGATCCTGGCGACCTCGAGGAACGGATAAAGGCGTTTCACAACACCGGCTACTAGCTCCTGCCCTCCGGCGGCTGCCCGCGTAACTGCCGATCAGCCAATCACGTCTGGGCTTGTCGATTTGCAGTGGCCCCGAACGACTACTACACGACCCCGAAGGGCCACCCCCAACAGGAGGATTCCATGAAATACCTCTGTCTCATCTACGAGAACGAGAAGAACTGGGAGACCATGCCTCAGTCCGATGCCGAGGCGATCATGAAGGAGTACTTCGCGTTTACCGAGGACATCCGGAAGAACGGAAAGTATGTGGCGGGTGAGGCGCTCCAGCCCACGCCCACCGCCACCACCGTGCGGGTTCGCAATGGGAAGATCTCGACCACCGACGGCCCCTTCGTCGAGACCAAGGAGCAGCTCGGCGGGTTTTATCTGATCGACGCCAAGGACTTGAACGACGCCATCCAGGTAGCCGCGCGAATTCCTTCAGCCCGGCTCGGTAGCATCGAGGTTCGCCCGGTGGTGGACTTCTCCGCCGAAGCCGCCCAACGGGAGGAGGCAGCCGGCGCCAGGGCATGAACCGCAGGTCGCGAGTCACGAGTCGCACGGGAGGGCGGAGCGCCATCTTTTGACTCGTGACTCGCGACTCGTGACTCCAGATACCATTGAGCAGATCTTCCGGACGGATTCCCGCCGAGTTCTGGCCACTCTGATCCGTCTACTGGGAGACTTCGATCTGGCCGAAGAGGCCATGCAGGAGGCGTTTTCTGCCGCGGTGGAGCGGTGGCCTCAGGACGGAATTCCCCGGAATCCACGCGCCTGGTTGGTCTCAACCGGTCGGTTTAAGGCCATCGACTCACTGCGCCGGCGAGCCCGTTTCGATGCGTCTCTGCGTCCCTTGGCCGACCAGCTGGGAGACGGGATCACCCAGCCCGAAGAAATCGAGGAAGAAGGTGTTCCGGACGACCGTCTGCGACTGATCTTTACCTGCTGTCACCCCGCCTTGCCTCCCGACGCGCAGGTGGCGCTGACGCTGCGCGAAGTATGCGGGCTCACCACGGAAGAGATTGCTCGCGCCTTCCTCGCTCCCGCGCCGACCCTGGCCCAGCGCATCGTCCGGGCAAAGGCCAAGATCAAGGCAGCCAACATTCCGTATCAAGTGCCCGCCCGCACCGACCTTCCCCAGCGTCTTGCCAGCGTGTTGCAGGTCATCTATCTCGTATTCAACGAGGGCTACTCCGCCTCCTCCGGCGCTTCCCTGACCCGTCACGATTTGTCGGTCGAAGCCATCAGGCTGGGCCGCCTTCTGGTGGAGCTTTTGCCCGAGCCGGAGGCGATGGGGCTCCTGGCGCTGATGCTGCTGCATGAGTCCCGGCGCGAGACCCGAACCTCCGCGGAAGGCGAGCTGGTGTTGCTGGACGAGCAGGATCGTACCCGGTGGAATCGCGAGCTGATCGCCCAGGGAGTCACCCTGGTTGAGCGGTCTATGCGGTCTCGGCAATTTGGCCCGTTCACGCTGCAGGCGGCGATTGCAGCAGTCCACGCCGAAGCCGCCAGCCCCGACACCACCGACTGGACTGAGATCATCGGGCTCTAC
>DATKJJ010000025.1:0-4760 GCA_035543695.1 Gemmatimonadales bacterium
TCGAGCGCCCGCTGCGAGGAGTGCGGATCGCGATACCGGTCGGCCAGCTCGAAGGCCCGCTCCCGGCTGGTCGCCACCAATGTGGTGAAGCCTACGGAAGCCGATCGCCCCGCCCGGAGCCGCACCCTGGTCCGAAGAGCAAAGATCGGATCCAGGACCGAGCCGATGCTCCCGGAGAGCGGACCCTCGGCTGCCAGGGCCATGGGATCACGAGTCGTGTGTCCCCGGCCGATGAACCTGGCCCGGTCGGTCTCGTAGCTCACCTGGCCGACCCGCTCCGGTCCCCCATCATCTACCACGTGCACGCACCAAAGCGGCTGTTCCTTGGACGAGCGGGCGCGACGGGTGGCGCTGATCGCGTTACACCAGTCGTGCCATTCGGTCTCTACGAAGAGATTGCCGAACGCCGGGTGGGCCCGGTCGCTCTCCGGGGGGGCCAGCACTATCTCTCCGTAGCTCGTCAGCTCGATCTCTCGAGTCTCATCGCTGTGGTTGGTGATGGTGACCCGCCGAACCTCCGCGGCGTCCTCCGGCACCACTGCGATCTCGGTGCTGGTCTCGATCGAGCCATCGATCCGGTGGAAGGTCACCCGGTCAGTCGCCAGCAGGGCCTGGTAGCTGTCCGCCGCCGCGCATACCGGCTGGTGCGCCGCCGACCATATGCGACCGGTGGAAAGATCCTTGAGATAGCAGAACTGGCCGGTGAAGTCGCGGGTGCCGTCCGATTGCCAGCGGCTCACCGCCAGCTCCTCATAGCGGCTGTACCCGGCGCCACAGTGGCTCACCATGATGGTATAGGGGACGTGACCCAGCAGCGCGATATGGGGCTGCGCCGTATCGGGCGTATCCAGCTCCCGAACCGACGGACGTTCGGTGTCGGCCTCGGGCATCGCCTCGTCGGGCCGCAGGTCCTGCGCTTCCTGCACCACCAGCCGGCGCGGGATCCGCTCGTGTAGCAGCAACTCGGCGGACCGGACCATGGGGTCGGCGTGAAACCGGCTCTGCCAGATGTTGTTGCTGAGCACATTGGTCATCGCGATCAGGCTCATCCCGATGTGGTGGGCGAAGAACGCACTCACCAGGGCGTAGCTCATCTCAGGATCGGGCCGGGTATAGTCCAACGATTCCCGAAAGCCGTACGGCCCCAGTGCGCCGAGCCGCTCCAGCTCCCGCAGGTTGGCCAGAGCCCGCTGGGGATCGATCATCGCGGCTAGCAGCGAAGCGTAGGGCGCCACGACCAGCTCCCGACCCAGGCCACGCTTGAGCGCCAAGTCGGGTACGCCGAAGGGGCGGTACTGATAGGTGTGGTGCCGGTCGCGCAGGTTGTAGGCGCTCTCGCTCACCCCCCAGGGGACGCCGCGCTCCCCGCCATAGGCCACCTGCCGCACCAGCGCGCCCTTGGTCGTCTGCGCCAGCACCGTGCTGGGAAACGAGCGCATCACCAGCATCGGCATCAGATACTCGAACATGCTCCCGCTCCACGACACCAGCGCCGCCTTGCCCGCGGCGTAGGTCAGGGTGCGGCCCAGGCGGAACCAGTGATCCACCGGCGCGTCGTTCTTGGCCACGGCGAGATAACTCGCGAGCCGCGCCTCGGAGGCGAGCAGGTCGTAGTATGAGGGATCTGGCGTGTGGGTGTTGGCCGCCAGGCCGATGGTGAACAGCTTCCGCTGTTTATCGAACAGAACCCGGAAGTCCATCTCCATCGCGTAGCGATAGGCCCGTTCGGCGATAGCCTCCAGACGGCGGAGCACTTCGGCCTGACTCCCGTCTTCCAACTTCACCATCCACGCCGCCTGCGCTCCAATCAGCCGCAGGCTCCACGAGGTCCACTCCGTCAGCGCCTCCGCCAGACCCGCCCCGAGTCCGGCCGAGTTGACCTCCGTCTCATACTGCCGGAGTGCGTCGCTGAGCCGAGCCAGCCTGGGGGTGGATGGCGTATGCCGCCCGAACTGTGATACCAGCTTGAGAGCCGCCCGCAGCTGCTTTCCCGCGGAGTGATTGGGAATCAGCTGCTTCCGTCGCTCATCGGCCAGCAGCAGCGCCACGTCCACCCCCCGGCCGACCCGTCCATTCAGGGGCTGCTCGATCAGCGCCAGGCACGCCTGCCTCAGCGCGATGAGATGTCCGGCCAGATTTCCGCTGTCCACCGTCGACACGTAGGCCGGTTCCAGTACCCGGAGGTCGGTGAGGTCGTACCAGTTGTAGAAGTGGCCCTGCAGACGCCGCATCCGCTCCAAAGTGCGAAACGCGAGCTCCAGACGGCGGGCCATATCATCAAGAGTGATGAAGCCGAGGTCCTGGGCGCTGACCGTAGCCAGCAACTGGAGGCCGATGTTGGTGGGAGAAGTCCGCAGCGCCACCACCGGCTTGGGATCCTCCTGAAAATTGTCCGGTGCGAGCCAGTTGGTCCGCTCGCTGACGAAGCGGTCGAAGAAACGCCAATGGAGCAGGGCATAGCGGTGCATCTGTCGCCGGCCCTCTCCCGCTAGGCGCAGCTCTTTGGGCAGAGCCGGCGCCGCAAGGGCCTTCGCGATCAGGGGCGAGGCGATCCAGGCGAGTCCCAGCGGCAGCACGCCTACCACGTATTCCCAGTCTGGTAACGTCAGCTCGGACCGGCGCCAAGCCACCAGCGCGATGATCAGCGCCGCCAGGCCGACTCCCAGCCCCATCTGGCGCCACACCGCTCCGGTCGTCGTTCCGGTCCCGCGCTCGATCTGCGACGCCGTCTGCCACTGCAGCAGGTGCCGGTGGCTCACCTTCATCCGCCACATGGTGCGGACGATCGCATCGGCTGAAGCCCACGCCTGGTGGCACAGGAACGCCACCGCGAGAGCTATCTGCTGAATGCTGGTGATGAAATCGTGAGCCACCGCCGCGTAATAGGCCCGCCAGGACTTATCCAGCGGCGGACGCACCAGCGCGAGCAGCAGAGCGACGATCCAGGGCGCGGCTATGGCCCCCATCCCGAGCAGCGTCCAGCGAATCGGCGAGCCGGGGAAGAGCGTCCACCCGGCCACCAGGAAGATCAGCTGGGCCAGTTCCACCGTGCTGCGCCGGAGGTTGTCGATGATCTTCCACCGAGAGAGGATCGACAGCCGGTT
This sequence comes from Gemmatimonadales bacterium, assembly GCA_035543695.1. GTDB lineage: Bacteria > Gemmatimonadota > Gemmatimonadetes > Gemmatimonadales > GWC2-71-9 > CAVVWJ01. Next base: position 3,105 of record DATKJJ010000025.1, read on the forward strand.
GCGCTCGCGCCCCTGTGGACCCGGCACCCAGCGCCGGAGCCACGGCAAGAGCTGCCAGTCGCCTCGGATCCAGCGGTGCTTGCGCCGGGTGTAGGTGAGATAGCGGGTCGGGTAGTCGTCGTAGACGATCACGTCGGTGGCCAGACCGGCGCGGGCGTAGTTGCCCTCGATCAGATCGTGCGACAGCAGGGTGTTCTCGGGGAAGCGTCCCGAAGTGGCGCGCTCGAACGCCACGACCTCGTAGACGCCCTTGCCGGTGAAGCTCCCCTCCCCGTAGAGGTCCTGGTAGACGTCGGAGACCGCAGTGGTGTAGGGATCCACGCCGGGGTGGCCCGAGTGGATGGCGGCGAACAGCGATCGGTGCGCGCTGGGCAACGAGACCCCGACTCGGGGCTGTAGTATGCCGTACCCGCTTACCACCCGTCCCAGCTTGTCATCGTACACCGCGCGGTTGAGCGGGTGGGCCAGCGCCCCCACCAGCGCGGGGGCCGCGTCCGGTGGCAGCGTGGTGTCGGAATCCAGGGTGATCACGTAGCGCACCGAACGGAGCAAGCTCTTGTCGCCCACAATGGCGGAGAAGCCGCTCTCCTCGCCGGTCAACACGAAGCGGTTGAACTCGGCGAGCTTTCCTCGCTTCCGCTCCCAGCCCATCCACACGCCTTCAACCGGATTCCAGCGCCGAGGGCGATGGAACAGATAGAACGCGTCCTCCCGTCCAGCCGCGTATCGGGCGTTGAGGGTGTTGATGCCGGCCACCGCGGCCTCCAGGATCCCGGCGTCGTCTTCCCGGGTCTCGCTGCTCGAGTCGGTGAAGTCGCCCAGCAAGGCGAAGTGCAGATGAGCTTCCCGGTTGGCCAGGAACTGCACTTCCAGATTTTCCAACGACTCCTCCACCGATTCCACGCTGGGGAAGAGGGTGGGGATCACCACCGCCGTGCGGTACTCGGCCGGCACGCCGTGCTCGTGGAGGTCGAGCTTGGAGAGCGGGCGCGGTTGGAGAAACGCGGTCACCAGCTGGTTCACCAGATTCACCGCGATGTCCGCGGCGGGCAGGAGGCCAACCAGCAATACCCAGGGCCAAACCGAGCGCGCCGCGGGCCCGCCGAGCCAGAGCACGGCGGCCAGAGCCAGGATGGTGGCGAAGCCGATGCCGCCCACGAACACGACGTTGGGATGGCGCCGCACCCAGCGGTCAACTCTCTCGCCGGGCGCCGGAGTGTATTGGGCCAGGCGCTCCAGCTGGGCGAGACCCTCATCCACCAGGTAATAGCCCACGTGCGCGAGGCGCTGATCTTCCGGGTCCCGTTCCAGGCCGGACCGGGCGCACTCGATCGTCTTCTCGGCCACGGCCTCTTCGCTGAGCCGGGTCCGCTTGGCGATGCGCTCGACCGAGTGACGATAGCGGTCCCGGGTGGCGAAGGTCATGCCGCCGTAGAACCCGGACGGATCGTTCCGTAACACCCGCTCGATCCGGCTCTCCGCCTCAACGAAGGTGCGCCACTCCATCCGGCCCACGGCCCGGAGGCTGGTAATGCTGTTGGCCATGACGACCTGCGTAATGGCCATCCGCTCCGTGCTCCGGGTAGTCGCCTCCTGCGGGGTCATCGCTTCTTCGGCGATCCACTGCTCCAGCAGCCTGGTGGCGGCGTGCCCGCC
>DATKJJ010000026.1:0-2208 GCA_035543695.1 Gemmatimonadales bacterium
GCTGGGCCGGCAGGTGCTCACGCCGGTGGACCTCGAGCGCCGCTTCGGGCTCACCGGCGGCAACATCATGCAAGGCACCATGTCGCTCAGCAGTCTCTCGTTCATGAGGCCGGTGCCGGGATACGCCGACTACCGGACGCCTATTCGCGGGCTGTATCTGTGCGGCGCTGCCACCCACCCCGGTGGCGGTGTCATGGGCGCGTGCGGGTATAATGCTGCCCGGGAGATCATGCGAGACATGCGGGTTCGGCCGGTGAGGAGGCCCAGCGGGCCTGGTTGAGGAGTCCACCGACGATGGAACGCACGCTGCATCGCGACTACTACTTCTCGGATAAGATTTTTCAGCACGAGCGGGAGCGAATCTTCCATCGGGAGTGGTTTTGCGGTGGAAGAGCTGAGCAACTGGCCGGCCCCGGCGACTACGCAGTGCTCGATGTTGCCGGCGAAAGCGTGATCGTGGTACGCACCCGCGAGGGCCGGCTGGCGGCCCACTACAACGTTTGCCGGCATCGGGGCTCTCGGCTGGTTCCGGAGCAGAGCCTAGGCACCTTCTCCAGCAGCATTCGCTGTCCCTATCACTCCTGGACCTACAATCTGTCGGGCGAGTTGCGGACCGCTCCCTACGTTGCGCCTGAGGACTGTGACCAAGCCCGGCTCGGCCTGTTTCCGGTCGAGGTCGAGGTCTGGGCCGGATTCTTCTTTCTGAACCTTTCAGCGGAGGAGTGCGCGTCTCGAGGCGACACCCTGGAAACCCAACTGGCTGCCGTGCCCGAGCGGCTCTCCCGCTATCCGCTGGCCGAGCTTCGGTCAGGACATCGGATCACTTACGAAGTACAGGCCAACTGGAAGGTGCTGCTGGAGAATTACAACGAGTGTTACCACTGCGGCCCGGTTCATCCGGAGCTTTGCCGGCTGGTTCCAGCCTTCAGAGAGGCCGGTGGATCAGCGCTCGATTGGGACCGGGGCATACCGCACCGGGAGGGAGCGTGGACCTTTACCGAGACCGGTACCTCGAACCGGCGTCCCTTTCCCGGCCTGAGCGCCGACGAGCAGGTGCGTCACAAGGGCGAGCTGATCTATCCCAACTTCATGATCAGTCTCTCCGCCGATCACGTGACGGCATACACCCTTTGGCCGTCCGGCCCGAGCCGCACCACGGTGGTCTGCGACTTTCTCTTCGACCCGGGTGAAATCGAAGGCTCCGGTTTCGACCCGGCGGATGCCGTCGTCTTCTGGGACCGGATAAACCGGCAGGATTGGGCCATCTGCGAAAATGTGCAACGCGGCATGCAGTCCCGAATGTTCCAGTACGGGTTCTACGCTCCTATGGAAAGCGCCAGCCTCGACATTCGCCGCTATGTGAACGAGAAGCTCGCCCCGGATGACGCCGCCAACCGAAGGCCATGAAGCGGGATTACGAGTATGTAGTTCTCGGGCTGGGTGGCTTTGGCAGCGCCGCGGCGTACTGGCTGGCGCGGCGAGCCGGCGGCGAGGTGCTTGGCCTGGAACAGTTCGAGCTGGGCCACGTTCGAGGAGAGTCGCAGGATCATTCCCGGATTATTCGGCTCTCCTACCACACACCGGGATATGTCGAGCTGGCCAAGCACGCCTACCGTGCCTGGTCTGAAGTGGAGCAGGATGCAGGCGAGCAGCTGATTCTTCGCACCGGGGGACTGGACTTCGGTCCCCGGGTCAGTGCCATACCCCTCAGCCATTACGCCGACAGCATGGCCGCGGCTGGAGTGGCCTACGAGACGCTCGACGCTCGAGAGATCATGCGCCGGTGGCCGGCGTTCCAGGTTTCGGACGATATCCACGGCCTTTATCAGGAACAGAGTGGCATCGCCATGGCAGCTCGAGCCAACGCCGTGCATCAGCGGATGGCGCGAGCGCACGGTGCTGTGCTTCGGGAACGAGCTGACGTCCGCTCGATTCGCCCGCGGGACGGAGAAATCGCACTGGACGTGGGTGGAGACCGAATCCGCTGCCGCCGGTTAGTGATGACGGCCGGGGCATGGTCCAACACAGCGCTAGCCGCCTTCGGCTACCGGCTGCCACTGACGGTCACTCAGGAGCAGGTGACCTACTTTGCTTGCCCTCGGCCAGAGGATTTCCAGCCCGGCCGCTTCCCCATCTGGATCTGGATGGATGACCCCTGCTTCTACGGCTTTCCCATCTTCGGTGAGGCCGGGACCAAAGCGGGGCAGG
>DATKJJ010000027.1:0-3975 GCA_035543695.1 Gemmatimonadales bacterium
TCCGTCCCCGGATTTTCGAGCTCGCGAAGGCCGAGCGGTGGACGCTGTACGAGCTCCACCAGGAGGCCGGTAGCCTGGAGGATCTGTTCCGCGAGCTCACGATTCAGCAGGAGGCTGTCTGATGCGCATCTGGACCGTGGCGCGGCGCGAGCTGAAAGCCTTGTTCGACCTGCCCACTGGATATGTGCTGCTGGTGGTCTTCCTTGCGATCAATGGATTTCTCTTCTTCCGTCAGGCTTACCTCACTCAAGTGGCCAGTCTCAGGCCCATGCTGGATGTGCTCCCCTGGCTCTTCCTCTTCTTCGTGCCGGCGGTCACCATGCGATCGCTGGCGGAGGACATCCGGGGTGGCCAGCTCGAGGTGGTACTGTCCCAACCCCTGAGCGAGCTGGAGCTGCTGCTGGGCAAATACGCCGCCTCGGTGTTGTTCCTCTGGATTGCGCTTGCCCTCACCCTATGCATCCCCTTGGGGCTCTCGCTGGGTGCAGCCATGCCCTGGGGCACTGTTATCGCCCAGTATGTTGGGGCGGGTCTTCTGGCTGCGGGCTTTGCCGCCATCGGAACCTGGGCCTCGAGCTTGAGCCGGAGTCAGATCACCGCGTTCATGCTGGCCCTGGTGTTGATGTTCGTCCTGATTCTGGTGGGTCTCAACCCTCTGTTGGTTGGCCTTCCGCCCGGACTTTCCGCCATTGCCGCGCGAATCGGCGTGCTGTCCCATTTCGACAGCATTGGTCGCGGAGTGCTGGACCTCCGGGACATCATCTACTTCCTCTCGCTCGCGGGAATTTTCCTGGCGCTCGCGTATGGCGCGTTGCTGAGCCGGAAGCTCACTCCCAAGGGCGGAGCGCTGCGCCGGCTTCGCCTCGGCGTGGGTTTGCTCACCGCATCCTTGATCGTGGTCAACCTGCTGGGTGGGTACATCGGGGGCCGGCTCGATCTCTCGCCGGGCAAGGCGTACACCCTGTCGGCCGGCACTCGCCAGGTAGTGAGCAAGCTCGACGACCTGGTGACGATCAAAGTATTCGCCTCGGCCGAGCTACCCACCGAGGTCGCTCTGATGAAGCGCGACGTGGACGATCTCCTTCGGGACGTGCGCTCCGCGGGCCGTAACCGCATCCGCGTGATCGAACGCGACCCGTCGAGCGATCAGGCTGCCCAGAAGGATGCGCAATCACTGGGTATCGAGCCGGTTCAGTTCAACGTGATCGGCCAATCCGAGCTGCAGGTGAAGCAGGGCTACCTCGGGCTCGCCATCCAGCACGGTGATCAGACCGAAACCATTCCCTTCGTGCAGCACACCGATGACCTGGAGTACCGGCTGGTGTCCTCGATCCGGAATCTGACTCGCGCCAAGAAGCCGGTGATCGGGATCATGACGGAACAGGCCGGCGGTCCAGGCACCGGATTCCAGCAGCTCCAGGAGGAATTGGGCAAATCGTACGAGGTGCGGCCCCTGAATCCTTCCGATACCGCCAAAGGGGACACCGCACTTGCCGCCGTGGTGCTGGCGGGAGCTCCTGATTCAGTACCCGCGTCGCAGCTCAAGCGGCTGCAGGACTACGTGAACGGCGGAGGCAGCATCCTCGTGCTTGCCGGGGGGATGAAGGTCTCACCCCAAATGCCGATGGCAAACCCGCAACCGCTGCCCTGGAACACTCTGCTGCAGCACTTCGGCGTGTCCGTCCGCGGGGACATGGCTTACGATCTCGTGGCCAATGAGGCGGTACCGGTGCCCAGCGACTTCGGGCGAGTGCTGCAGGTCTATCCCTTCTTCATCCGGGCGGAGAGCAGCCGTCTATCTCCGGTCAACAAGGATATCGGTGCCGTCGTCCTCACCTGGGCCAGTACCATCGATACAACCAAGGCCACCAAGGGGACCGTGACGCCGCTGCTGGCCACCAGCCGGGCTGCGGGAACTTTTACCAACTCCACTTCCATCGATCCCCGCAGTGACTTTCCCAAGACCGATCTTGGCCGCAAGCTGCTGGGCGTGCTGGTGTCATCGAGGGACAGCACCAAGGTTCCTGGCCAGAGGGGCCGCGCCGTGGTGGTCGGTAGTAGTGACTTTGCCTCCGACCGGTTCGTGCAGTTCGCTCCGGAAAACCTGGGCCTTGCGCTGAACGCGGTGGACTGGCTGGCGCAGGATGAGGAGCTGATTGCCATCAGGTCCAAGGATCGGCAGCCGGTACCGCTGGTGTTCCAGAGTGCGGTCGAGCGAGACGTAGCCAAGTACACCAACCTGATCGGGCTGCCGCTGGTGGTGGCGCTGCTCGGGCTCGCGCACCTGATTCAGCGCCGGCGGCGGACCCGCGATCCGTATCGGCCGCTGGTTCCGGCCGGGCAGGCGGCCACATGAGCGCCAAGCAGCTGGTCCGGCTGGCGGCAATCCTGGGAGTGCTCCTGCTGGTGTGGGGCGCTGCTGCTCTGGCCCGGCGACGGGAGGCCGTCCCACCGACTGACACGTTCCGGCTGCCGAGGATCACCCGATCCGAGGTCGACACCGTGACAATCTCCCGGCCTAAAGACACCACCATTCTGGCTCGGAAGGACACCAGCACCTGGACGGTGAATGGACAGCCCGCGTCTTCGAACGCGGTAGGAGATCTCCTTACCGCCCTGGCAGACAGTACGCCCCCATCCAGCGAGCTCGTGGCTGAGCAGAAGAGGTCCCAGCCGGGACTGGGAGTGGACGACAGTGCCGGATCGAAGGTTCGGATCAAAGGAAAAGGCAAAACCCTGGCAGATCTGGTGCTGGGCAAACGGTCACAGGACTTTTCGGGCGGTTACGTTCGGCGGGCCGGGCAGGAGTCGACCTACGTCGTACGCGGTCAGCTCATCGATGTGCTCAATCGAACCCCGGATGACTGGCGGGAGCACCGGATTGCCCGGATTGCGGCTGACAGTGTCGCCCGAATCGAAATTACCCGGGGGCACAAGAGCTACGCACTCGTGAGGAGCGAGAAGAGCTGGAAGCTCGCCTCCGGCGCTCCAGCCGACTCTGCCAAGATGGGAGGCCTGTTGGCCGCTTACAGCTCGGTGGACGCCACCGGTTTCGCCTCTCCCGCGCAGGCAGACTCGGCGCACTTTGGGCAGCCCGACCGGCGGGTGCGATTGGTCGGAAAAAACGGCACTCCGCTGCTCACCCTTCTTTTCGACTCGACCGCTGCGGGGTTCTGGGTGCGGCCGGATACCAGCAAGACGATCTATCGGATCGAGAGCTGGACCGCAGACCGCCTGGCACCTGCGGACACCGCGCTGCGAAAGCCTTAGAGCCTTTCGGGCGGCCTCGGCCGAGTTGCGCCGGGGCCCCAATCATCTCCCAGAAACCCGTCGTCCGGCCTCTGCTGCGATTCCAGGTCCCGCACCTCCCGTTCAGCCGCTTCCAGCTCCTCGTGGTCAATGCCGCTGTCACCGTGGAGACGAGGCCCGGGATACTTCCGGTCGCGTCTGAACCAGATGAGGAGGGCGGCGAGGGCCGCCAGGGCAATGAGCAGTGTTCCCATGGGCTCGGTGATTATGGGCATTGTTCGCCGCTCACAATGACGTCACCCCATCAGCCGTCACCCGGTGGGTGATCAACGGCGTGAGCGTTCCCGACTCACCGATCGTGATCGCCTCACTCAGCGCCGTCATTGCGCGGTCAATCCCATCCGCATTGCGGGCAAACACCGAGGCAAGCGGCTCGCCTTCGGTCACCGAGTCCCCCGGCTTTACCGGAATCACGAAGCCCACCGCGGGGTCGATCGCATCCTCGATCGTGCGGCGGCCACCCCCCAGCTCCACGATGGCCCGACCGATTCGGCGCGGCTCGATTCGCGTCACCACTCCATTTCGCCGGGCGCGGAACACCTCAACCTCATCTGCCTGCGGCAGGCTCTCCGGATTCTCCAGGACGCGGGGGTCGCCTCCCTGGGCCTCGATGATCCGGCCGAAGGTTTCCAGCGCCCGGCCGGAGCTCACACTGCCTTCGAGCAT
>DATKJJ010000028.1:0-10810 GCA_035543695.1 Gemmatimonadales bacterium
AAAGTCGATTGGGGGAGCGTTGCTGGGGGGCCCTACCTCGTCGCCGGAAATATTCCTTACAACATCACCTCACCGCTGCTGGACAAAGCGCTTACTCCGCCGATCCCGCGCCGCATCGTTTTTCTGGTTCAAAAGGAAGTGGCGGACCGGGTGACAGCTCGGGCCGGAACATCGGCGTATGGAGCACTGAGTGTCGGAGTGCAGGCCGTGGCAAAGGCGGAGCGCCTGTTTACCGTTTCTGCCGGAGCCTTTCGGCCCAGGCCGAAAGTCGATTCCGCGGTGCTTCGTCTGACCCCGCTGGATCGGCCGCTGATCCCGATGGAACAGCAGGACAGCTTTCGGGCCATGGTCGTAGGCTTGTTCGGGTTTCGCCGGAAGCAGCTGCTCCGGGGCCTTCGAGAACTCACCGGCTGGCCGGCCGATCAGGCCGGGGAACGCCTGGAGCGTGCCGCGGTCGATCCCACCGCCAGGCCGGAAATGCTGAGCCCGGAGGAGTTCGTGACATTGCACCAGTCCCTCGTTGACGGAGGATGGCTCAGACGGTAACTTTGTGAAACATTTCACATAAAGTTAAACGCTGCATGCGCAAAGTCGCCGAGTCCACCGTCCGTCGTCTGTCGCTGTATCTCCGCTTCCTGGAAGAATTCGAAGGGCAGGGCATCGGCACCGTGAGCTCCGGCGCCCTGGCCTCACGAGGGGGCACCACCTCAGCCCAGGTCCGCAAGGATCTCTCGTTCTTCGGATCGTTTGGTAAGCGAGGGCTGGGATATCCCGTCCCGGAGCTGGCGGATCGGCTGCGGGAGATCCTCGGGCTCAAACGCCGCTACCGGGTGGGGATGATCGGGGCTGGGAAGATCGGGAGTGCGCTGGTGCAGTACCGTGGATTCAAGCAGCGGGGCTTCGACATCGTGGCCATCTTCGACAGCGATCCCGCCAAGGTCGGGCGGCAATGGAACGGGCTGACGGTGCTGGACATCGGGACTCTGGAGAAGGAGCTGCAGCACCGGCCGGTGGACATGGCGGTGCTGGTGGTTCCCGCCGATGTGGCCCAGGCGGTGACCGACCGGCTGGTGGCGCTCAGGATCAAGGCCATTCTGAACTTTGCGCCGGTCCAGCTCTCGGTGCCGGACGATGTGGTGGTCAAGACGGTGAATCTCGCCCTGGAGCTGGAGACGTTGAGTTACGCGCTGGCCAGTCGGTAGCCACGAGTCACGAGTCACGAGTCATGAGTTCACGAGTCATGAGTCACGAGTACGAGTCGCGAGGCACATCCTGGACACCTTCCTGTCATCCTGAGACCCCCTCCTGTCATCCTGAGCGAAGCGAAGGATCTACTATCCATGGCGCTGCTGCTGACTCTGTTCGCTTGCATCTTCCCGGCCCTTCTCGCCTGCCAGCAGAAACCCTACGACGTGGTGATTCGGAACGGCCACATCGTCGATGGGACCGGGTCGCCCTGGTATGCGGGTGATATCGCCATCCGTGACGGCAGGATCGCCGCGGTCGGACCGGTGCTCGGCGCCAAGGCGGGGAAGACCATCGATGCGCACGGGATGGTTGTGGCACCCGGCTTCATCGATATGCTGGGTCAGTCGGATCTGACCATTCTGGTCCGGCCCGACCTGCCGTCGAAGATCTTTCAGGGGATCACTACCGAGTTCACCGGAGAGGGCAGCAGCGCCGCGCCGCTGAATTCCCGGATCATCGCCGCGGATCGTCTGGCCTACGACCATCTCAAGATCACCCCCGATTGGCAGACACTGGGCCAGTACTTTGCCCGGCTCGAGCGCCAGAAGATCGGCATCAACGTGGGGGACTATGTAGGCGCCACACAGGTGCGCCGGATGGTGATCGGGGACGACGATCGAGCGCCGACGTCGAAGGAGCTGGAGCAGATGCGCCGTCTGGTCCGGGAAGCGATGGAAGACGGAGCGATGGGGCTCTCAACCTCCCTGCAGTACCCGCCGGCGCCTTACGCCAAAACCGAAGAGCTGATTGCTCTGGCCAGTGAGGCCTCCCGGTATGGGGGAAGCTATGCCACTCACATGCGATCCGAATCCGATGATGTTCTGTCGGCCCTGGACGAAGCCATCCGGATCGGGCGCGAGGCCCGACTGCCGGTGGAGATCTGGCACATCAAGGTGGCCGGCAAGCGCAACTTCGGCCGCATGCGGGAGGTGGTCGGGAAGATCGATTCGGCCCGGAAGGCGGGAGTGGACATTGCGGCCGACACCTATGCCTATACCGCCTGGTTCAACTCGCTTTCGGCGATGGTTCCGCCCTGGGCCCATGACGGCGGCACCGACAAGCTGATCCAGCGGATGAAGGATCCTGCCGCACGGAAAAAGATCCGGCATGACATGGAGACGCAGGGTTCATGGGAGAACAACGCCTGGCAGGAGATCTCCAACCCGGATGACATTCTGATTGGGGCGGTGCAGAATCCCGAGCTGTTGCCGCTCCAGGGAAAGACGCTGGGCGCCATTGCCCGGGAGAAGAAGGCGGACCCGCTCGACGCCTTGCTGGATCTGCTGATCGCCGATCGCGCGTTCACCTCGGTGGCGGTGTTCGGCATGGACGAACCGGACGTGACGCTGGCGCTGCAGCAACCCTGGGTCTCGATCAACAACGATTCGGAGGGCACCGCACCGGATGGCATTCTGGGGCAGGAGCACCCGCACCCGCGGGCGTACGGCACCTTTCCCCGGATCCTTCGCAAGTACGTGCGGGAGGAGAAACGGCTCACTCTCGAGGATGCGATCCGGAAGTTCAGCTCGTTGCCGGCCCAGCGGATGCGTATCTCCGACCGGGGTGTGCTCAAGGCGGGAATGTGGGCCGACATCGTGGTCTTCGATCCGGACAGCGTGAGAGACCTGGCCACGTTCGAAAAACCCAACCAGCTGAGTGAAGGGATGCGCTGGGTCCTGGTAAACGGCGTGCCGGTGATCGCCGACGGCAAGGCGACGGGCGCGCTACCGGGTAAGGTTCTGCGGGGCCCGGGCGCTGCAACTACCGGTTCCTCTCATTAGCGGAGCTTGGCCCCGAGGGCGGTTGGTTCACTACCCCTCCCTCTGGGTCCCCGAATAGTTTGTGGTATGTCCGTCCACGTCACCTCTGAAATCGGGCCGCTGCAAACGGTCCTCGTCCACACGCCTGGTCGTGAGCTGGAGGCGGTCACCCCGGGCAACCGGGAGGACTATCTCTACGACGACATCATCGACCTCGAGATTGCCCAGCGGGAGCATCGTCAGTTCGTCTCCGTGCTCCGCCGGTTTTCCCGGGTGTATCACGTCCGGGATCTGCTCACCGAGATCCTCCATGAACAGGACGCCCGCGATTTCCTGATCAGCAAGACCATGGACGTGGTCCCCTCGGACGAGCTGGGGCAGCGGCTCAGCGCGCTGCCGGCCGAAGAGATCGTGCAGATGCTCATCGAGGGGACGGAGGAGGAGAGCGGCCCGATCGCCCGGGCCCTCAACGAAGTCGGTTTTGCCTTTCCGCCGCTTCCGAACCTGTTCTTCCCCCGGGACATCGGCATGGTGATCGGCGACCATGTGGTGGTCGGCTCGATGCGTTACGGCGTGCGCTGGACCGAGGAGCTGTTGATCAAGGCGCTGTTCCGGTTTCATCCCGAACTGGCCAACTCCGGACTGCTGTACGACGGCTCGGAAGAGCGGCGCAGCAACTACACGCTGGAAGGAGGCGACGTCCACTATCTCCGTCCTGACCTTCTCGTCGTGGGCTTCAGCGAGCGCACCTCTCCGGCGGCGCTGGACACCTTGTGCGACACCGTCTTCCAGCAGGGCCAGGTCACCGACGTACTGGTGGTCGTCATGCCGAAGGCGCCCACCGCCATTCACCTCGACATGATCTTCAGCCAGGTCGACCGGGAGCTGTGCGTGGTGTATCCCCCGTTCTTCGTGGGGCCCGAGCGGCTGCCGGTCATTCATCGGCGCAAAGGCACCGAGGGCGTGGTGGAAGAGCCGGACTTCTTCGCGGCCCTTCGCCAGGTCGGATTGCCGCTCCAGCCGGTATTTGCCGGCGGCGATCGGCGGATCAATCAGGAGCGGGAGCAGTGGAGCTCGGCCTGTAATTTCCTGGCGGTCCGACCCGGCACGCTGGTGAGCTACCGCCGAAACGAGCAGACCCTGTGCGCCTTGGTGGCGGCCGGGTTTCGGGTACTGCCCGCCGCGAATTTTCTCGCCTTCGACGACTGGACCGACGCCAAGCACCGCACGGTGATTACTATCGAGGGCAGCGAACTGGCCCGCGGGGGCGGGGGACCACGCTGCATGTCGCTGCCGCTCCGCCGGGAGCCGGTGTGATCGGCACCTCCGCCTATCCCGACAGCACCCTCCTCGAGCGGGTCCTCCTCCAGCTGGATAGCGGTCCCCGAGCTCCCTCCGCGCTCTGCCGCGATATCCTCGGACTGTTCAACGCGCCGGCGGCGATATGCGACCGGCTGGCCTTCGCTCTGCTCGGGGCAGACCCACGAGTGCGGCTGCTGGAGGACGGGCGCTGGTCGCTCGTCCCCGAGGCGCAGGGATCTCCACTCCTGGATGACTGCGCCTTTGCGGTCGTGGACGTCGAGACAACCGGGGCGCGAGCCGGGTTCGGCGACCGGATCACCGAGATCGCGGTGGCGGTCGTTCACGGGAGCCGGCGCGAGATCGTGTTCGAATCGTTGGTCAACCCGGAGCGTCCCATCCCTCGTGCCGTCTGCGCCATCACCAACATCACCGACGAGATGGTGCGTCACGCACCCCGGTTTGCCGAACTGGCTGAGCGGGTCTTGGCGGTGTTGTCGGGGAAGGTTTTCGTGGCCCACAATGCCCGGTTCGACTGGAACTTCGTCAGCGCGGAGCTGCAGCGCTCCCGGGATCTCACCCTGGGGGGCACCCGGCTCTGTACCGTTCGGCTCGCCCGCCGCCTGGTGAAAGGGGTGCGTTCCTGCGGGCTGGACAACCTGTGCCGATTCTTCGGCTTCCGCAACAACGCCCGGCATCGGGCCGGCGGTGACGCGCTGGTTACGGCCGAGCTGCTGGCGCGCCTGCTGCTGCTCGCCCGGGAAGAGGGTGCCCGCACCCTGCACGATCTCGCCTCGATCGAGTCCCGCCGTTCCCGCCGCCGTCGCCGCCGGCGGAGCGCCATGCCCACGCCTCCCCGTGAGGATTCCTGCCAGGAGGAGCTGCATTGACTCTCCAGCAGTCGTTCACCATAGGACGGCTTCGCTGCCACACGCTGGAAGGTGGCCGGCAGCGGCTGGATGGTGGAGCGATGTTCGGCGTCGTGCCGCGGACCCTCTGGAAGACCCGGATCGAGCCCGATGACCGCAACCGCATTCCCCTGGCGATGCGGTGTGTGCTGGTGGAGCATCCCGACGGCCTGGTTCTGATCGATACCGCCCTGGGTAACAAGGAAGACACCAAGTTCCTGGACATCTACGGCGTGGAAAATCAGGGACTGGAGGGGGCCACTCAGCTGGAGGACGCGCTGGCCTCTGCCGGCTTTCTGCCCCGGGACGTGAAGTGGGTGATCAACACCCACCTGCACTTCGATCATGCGGGCGGCAACACCACCATGGATCCCGATCTGGAGAACGATCCCCGCCGCCACATCCGGATGACGTTCCCCAACGCCACCTACGTGGTGCAGCGCGGCGAGCTGGAGTTTGCCCGGCACACCAACGAGCGCACCCGGGCCAGCTACCTGCCCCACAACTTCGACCCCGTCGCGGCAGCCGACCGCTGGCGGCTGTTGGAGGGGGACGGCGAAATCCTGCCCGGAATCAGGGCCCGAGTGACTCCCGGGCACGTGCCGTGGCACCAGGTGCTGTTGATCGAGAGCGGCGGCGAGACCGCGGTCTTCGTGGGCGACTTGTTTCCCACCACCGCCCATCTGCCGCTGCCCTGGATCATGGGATACGACCTCGAGCCGCTGCGCACCCTGGAAAGCAAGCGAGCTTTTCTGGCCGAGGCGGTGGCGGGGGGCTGGCGCATGATCTTCGAACACGATCCCCGGGTGGCCATGGGCCGGCCGGTGCGCGAGGGGAAGGGAATCGAGCTGCGCGAGCTCAGCGCCGCGCCCGAACCTGCAGCCCAGCTTTCCGTTGACACTCCTCGGGTTGGCCGCTAGGTTCCCGCCCTGTAAGTGAGGGGCTGAGGCTCCTCCACCCTGAGCCTGCCGGCCCGATGCCGCAGCGCAACCGGGTCCTGGCTTCGAAGCGTTCAGGTGGCAGTGCCACCGTGCTTCGGTCGTGGGCACCCGGTCATTAGCCGGGTGCTCCTTTTCTTTTATCGCCTGGAGGCATGCACTGGCCACAAACGATCGTGAAAAACGAATCCGCGTCAACCGGATGATCCGGATCAGCCCGGTGCGAGTGATTACGGCTGCCGGCGAGCAACTCGGCGTGCTGCCGATCGAGGAGGCGTTAGCGGCGGCAGTGGAGCGCGGACTGGATCTCGTGGAGGTGGCGCCCACGGCTCGCCCCCCGGTGGTCAAGATCATGGACTACGGGAAGTTCAAGTTCGAGGAAGCCAAGGCGGCGCGGGCAGCAAAGAAAAAGCAGCACGTCATTCAGCTCAAGGAAGTGAAGTACCGGCCGGGCATCGACGATCATGATTTCGATTTCAAAACCCGGCACGCACGCGAGTTCCTGGGCGATGGCAACAAGGTCAAGGTGACGATGATGTTCCGGGGCCGGCAGATGGCCCATCTGGAACTGGGGAAAGCGGTGCTGGACCGGGTGGCGGCGAGCCTGGCCGACGTGGGGAAGATCGAGTCCGAGGCCAAGCTGGAAGGCCGCAACATGACGATGGTGCTGGCGCCCAAATGAGCCCGGCCCTCATGGGCCGGGGATTGAGCCCAGCCCTCGAGTCGCGCAGCGACGGAGAGTAGAGATGCCAAAGCAGAAGACCAAACGAGCCGCGATGAAGCGCTTCAAGACCACGGGGAGTGGCAAGCTCAAGCGCTGGCACGCGAATCACAGTCACATCCTGACCAAGAAGACGCGCAAGCGGAAAAACCGGCTGAAGAAGGGCGACCTCGTCAGCTCCGCCGATTTCCCGCGCGTCAGCCGTCTCCTTCAGGCGTAAGGACACTCCGATGCCCCGGGTTAAAAACGGCGTAGCTCATCACGCCAGAAAAAAGAAGATCATGGAAGCCGCCAAGGGCGCTCGCGGCGGCCGGAGCAAGCTCTACAAGTCCGCCAAGGAAACCGCCGAGCGCGCCATGCGGTACGCCTACCGCGACCGGCGGAAAAAGAAGGGCGAGTTCCGCGCACTCTGGATCACCCGCATCAACGCGGCGGCCAGAGGCCAGGGAATGAGCTACAGCCGATTTATGGCGGGACTGCGGAGGGCCGGCGTGGACATCAATCGGAAGGTCCTTGCCGATCTCGCAGTCCACGACCTGGAGGCGTTTGCCCGCATCGCCGACATGGCGAAGGGCGCCGATCGCCAGTAGCCGCGTGTGCCCCTGTTGCCCCATGGGGCCGTTCGCGATGGGCGGGCGGCCCCATGTCCGTAATTGACGTCTCGACCCGTGATCCCGATGTCTGATCCGACCGGTTATCCCGAACTCGATGCCTTGCTGCCGCGGCTCGCGGCCGTGCCCGGCCTTGACGCCGACGCGCTGGCGGCGGAGATCGTGGCCGTGCTAGGGCGCAAGAACGGTGAGCTCACCGGGGCACTGCGATCGGTTCCTTCCCGCCCGGTCGAAGAGCGCAAGTCCTATGGCGCGGCGGTCAATCGCCTCAAGGCGCGGTTCGAAGAAGCCTTCGCCCAGCGGAGTGAAGCTCTGGAGACGGATCGCCGGCAGCAGGAGAAAGCCGGGCTGGATCTCACCATGCCGGCCCGCCACCGCTGGGTAGGCGCCGAGCACCCGGTCACCCGGGTCATCGATGAGATCGTACAGATCTTCCGCGGGATCGGTTTCACCGTTGCGGTCGGTCCCGAAGTGGAAACCGACTGGTACAACTTCATTGCCCTGAACTTTCCCCCGGATCATCCGGCAATGGATATGCACGATACGCTGTACGTCGATGCCCCTCCCATCCAGGGCGAGCAAGGCGGGCGGCTGCTGCTGCGCACCCACACCTCGCCGGTGCAGATCCGCACCCTGCTGGAATCGCCGCCGCCGGTCAGAGTCGTGATCCCGGGCCTGGTCTACCGGAATGATCCTTTCGACCCGTCGCATGCCCCCGCATTCTCTCAGATCGAGGGCCTGGCGGTAGACGAGGGTATCTCCTTCGTCGACCTCAAGGCCACGCTGGTGCATTTCGCCCACCGGTTCTTCACCCCAACCACCAAGGTGCGGTTCCGGCCGTCCTTCTTCCCTTTCACCGAGCCTTCCGCCGAAATGGACGTGGAGTGTCAGCTGTGCCATGGGAGCGGCTGCCCGGCATGCAAGGGCACCGGATGGATGGAGATTCTCGGCTGCGGCATGGTCCATCCTTCGGTGTTCGAGCACACCGGCGTCGATCCCGAGCGCTACACCGGCTGGGCCTTCGGTATGGGCCCGCACCGGATCGCCATGCTCCGCTACGGCATCCCCGACATTCGTCTGTTGTACGACGGCGATATGCGCTTCCTCGGCCAGTTCGTGGCCGGTGGATCGGTCAACGGGGAGCAGTAGCGGATGAACGTCTCCCGTCGCTGGCTGGAGGATTTCCTCCGCCGACCTCTCGAAGTACGCGATCTCAGCGAGCGGCTCACCATGCTGGGCGCTCCGGTCGACGCCGTCGAGCCCCTGCATGGAGACCTGAGCGATGTGCTGGTGGCCGAGGTCGAGGAGGTGCGACCGCACCCGAATGCAGACCGGCTGCGTGTGTGTGTGGTGAACGGCGGAAACGCCGAGCGACTGCACGTGGTCTGTGGCGCGGCCAACGTCACCGCGGGACGCAAATATCCGTTTGCTCCGGTCGGCGCGACACTCCCTGGCGGCCTGCGGATCGAAGAGCGAAAGCTGAGAGGGGAGACCTCACAGGGCATGCTCTGCTCCGCCCGTGAGCTCGGCCTGGGACAGGATGGCGACGGCCTCTGGGAGCTGCAGACCGACGCCTCTCCCGGGACGCCACTGCTCGAGGCCATGCCGCTGGCGGATCACCGATTGGTGCTCGATATCGGCCCCAATCGCCCCGATCTCCTGGGCCACAAAGGAATCGCGCGCGAATTGGCCGCGTCGTTTGGTGTGCCCTTCCGTCTCCCTGCCTTGCCCACTCAGCCCACCATCGATGTTCCTCAAGTGCGGCGGGTGGGGGACATGGGAGTGGTCGGCGGAGTGCGGGCCGGTACCGAGGACATCGAGGGATGTCCCAGGCTGCTCGGCGCGGTCATGCGCGGAGTCAGAATCGCGCCCTCGCCCACCTGGCTGGCCCGGAGACTGGAAGCGGTTGGGGTGCGAGCCATCAACAATGTGGTCGATGCCACCAACTACGTCATGCTCGAGCTGAACCAGCCGATGCACGCCTACGACCTGAAGAAGCTTCGCGGCCCGGCCGTGATCGCCCGGCGGGCCCGGTCCGGCGAGACGCTCACCACGCTGGACGGCGTGTCTCGGACTCTCGACCCAAGCATGACAGTTATCGCCGATGACGGGGGGCCGATCGGTGTTGCCGGCGTGATGGGTGGCGCCGACACGGAGGTCAGCTCGGATACCGAGGACGTGTTCCTCGAGTGCGCCTACTTCACCCCCGCCGGAGTTCGGCGGACCCGCCGCGCCCTTGGCCTCTCGACTGAGGCCAGCTACCGGTTCGAACGAGGCATCGATCGCTGGGGTGGGGCTGAGGCGCTTCGCCGCTGCCTCGAGATCATCGGGGCAACCGCGGGCGGCGAGCTGGCCGAGGCGCCGCTCGATCTCGGGCCGGGGGCGGGGAACCCGTCGCGCATCTTCCTCCGTCCTTCTCGTGTGTCTCAGCTGCTTGGGGTAGACCTGCCCTGGCACGCGGTGGAGAGCTATCTGGTTGCCATCGGCGCTACTCTGGTGCCCAAGCCGGAGGACAGCCGCATTGCGGTCGAAGCGCCGAGCTGGCGCCCGGACCTGAGCCGGGAGATCGACCTCATCGAAGAGGTAGCTCGACTCCACGGGTACCAGAACTTCCCGTCCGAGCTGCGTCCATTTCGTCCCAGCCATCTGGCCGACGCTGCCATAGAGCAGGTCGCCTCCGAAGTGCGTGCCGGACTCTCTCGCCAGGGGCTCTTGGAGGTGCTGCCTCTGCCGACTGCGCCGGCCGACGGGTCCGAGAGTGTGCGCTTGGCCAACCCGCTCTCGAGCACGGAAGGCTACCTGCGCCGGCGGCTGCTTCCCGGGCTGGTGCGGCTGGTGGAAAGCAACTGGGCCAAGCACGTTCCCGACGTGCGTCTCTTCGAGATCGGCAATGTGTTTCGTGCCGCACCGATTGGAGAGCGTCCTAGGGAAGAGCGGCACCTGGCGGGAGTGCTGACCGGCCGGCGGGAGCCGGCGCACTGGTCCGGCTCAGGCGAGGAACGGATGGATCTGTGGGATCTCAAAGGCCAATTCGAGTTCGCCGTCGCTCTGGCGGTTCCCGGAGGCGCGGTGCAGGTTGAAGGGTCCGAATGGATCGCCCGAGACCGCGAAGGGCGCACCATGGGGTGGGGCGGGCCGATCGCTGCCGACGCACCGCCCTGGGCTGCCCCGCTGTTTGGCTACGAACTGCGGCTCGACTCGGCTGCGCGCCTGCCGGCGCGCTACCGACAGCTTCCCTCTACGCCGTCGTCCGAGCGAGTTCTGGCTCTGCTGCTGGCCGAAGCGACGCCGGTGCGCGACGTGGAGAAGGTACTGTCGCGGGTGG
>DATKJJ010000029.1:0-2530 GCA_035543695.1 Gemmatimonadales bacterium
CACCGGGAAGCCGAGCAGATGCGGCGCCGTCGTCAGGGCGGAAGCCAGATAGGTAGACGAGGGATCGGTGGCGCCCGAGGCCACTGCCTGCGCGGCCATGTGGGCGGAGCGATAGTCCGTGGCCAGCCAGGCCGGCAGTGAAACTCCAAAATGGGTGAGCAGCTCGCGAAAGTAGCCGGCCCAGCCGATGGCGACCCCGATGTTGCCGACCGCGTACTCGATGATCAGGTCCCAGCCGATGATCCAGGCCACCAGCTCGCCCAGCGAGGCATAGGCGTAAGTGTACGCCGACCCCGAGATCGGCACCATCGCGGCAAACTCGGCGTAACAGAGCGCGGCGAAGCCGCAGGTGAGTGCGGTGACCAGGAAGGAGAGGACGATGGCCGGCCCCGCCCCCGGGCGCAACGGATCGCCTACGATCGCCGTACCGGTGGTGGCGAAGATGCCGGCGCCGATGGTGGCCCCAACGCCCAGAGCGGTGAGATGCCACTTGTTGAGCGAGCGGCGGAGCCCGCCCCGCTCTCGGATATCGTCTTCGCAGTCCTGGATCGATTTCCGGATGAAGAGCCGGCTCATGCTGGGGGCATGGGATTCACCCGAGCGGGAGCTCGACCGATTGCCGCTGTCGGGGTCAGGTGGCTTTGCTGCAGCAGTCACGAGCTGCTCTTTCCGGGGAGAGTAAAGGAGATTCTGGCGGTGCCGGGAATGAAGGTTCCATCCGGCGCTCGGGCCGGGGTGAAGCGGAAGGCGCGCATGACCTCATCGAACTTCTTGGCGTAGTCACGATCTTTGATCTGAGGTTCGACCAGGTAGCGCTCGACTCTTCCGTCGGGCCGAACCCAGAAGGTCACGTTGAGCGAGAGCCCGCGCAACTCCTTGGGCGGATTGTCGAACGGAAAGGCCATGTCGCGCGGCTCAGGAGGCCGGGCCTTCCCGCCTGCCCCACCGCCGGTGCCGCCGCCCGCTCCTGCGGTTCCCTTCCCCGAGCCCTGTCCGCCCTGTCCGGCAATTCCGGCGCCGGTGCCGCCGCCTCCGCCTCGAGCGCTATCCGCGGCTGCAACCGCCGCCTGCCGACTCGGAGCGGTGTCCGCCTTCACCGGAGCGATGGCCTGGGGCTCGGGCGGAGGAACCGGACGACTGACAACAGGGCGCGGAATCGGAACGGGAGGAGGTGCCCTGTGCGCCGGAGGCGTTTCGGCCTTCGGCAATGAAGGCAGCGTAATATACGCCACCCGGGGACCACCGCCACCGCCGCCCGAGCTCGTACTGCCCGGGCGCCCGGGAAAGCCGGGAGCCGGCGTGCGGCCCCAGATCTTCTCTCCCCTGGCCACCAGCGCCGCCAGCAATGCAGCATGCAAACCCAGCGACAGAATCAGCCCCAACGGACGCCGGCGCGAGACTGGCGGCTCAAGCGTGAATGACGCAGGTGAGCGCGTAGCTGCCTCGGGTTGGAGGACGAGAACGGTTTGACTGAACATAAACCAGTGACGTTGCAGCGGGACACAAGAGCACGTTGTGAAGCAGGGGAAAAAACGGAAAGGACGGGAAGGTAAGAGGTCTATCCCCATACCTTCCCGCCCTTCCGTCCTTCCCGTCCTTCCCGCCCTACTTCGGCGCCTGCTGCTTTTCCGCCTCCCGCGGGGTGAACCCGATGATCTGGACTCCCGCGCCACGGGCCACGTCCATTGCCTGGATCACATCCTGATAGAGCCGGTTCGGTCCGGCCTTGATGAACAGGAGCTTGGCCGGCCGCTGGTCGTAGATGGCGTGGATCTGGGTGTCCAGCTGGTCCCGGGGGACCGGCTGGCCGTTGATGGAGTAACCTCCGCCGTCCGCCAGTTCGAGCACGATCTGGCTGGGCGGAGCCTTGGTCGTCTGGGGCGTGTCGGGCGGTGGCACCTGGACGTCGAGCGCCATCCGGCTCAAGGGCTGGGTGATCATGAAGATGATCAGCAGCACCAGGAGCACGTCGATCATCGGCGTGACGTTGATGTCCGACTGCACACCGGCCGAGGCCCCCGTGGTCATGGCCATGGTTACTTCTTCTCCTTCTTGTCTTCATCGCCGAACACGACCGACTTGTTCGGTTCGGTGATTGCAGCCATGACCCGGACGCCGGAGCGCCGTGCCGTTTCGACCGCTTCCTGCACCTTGGAGTACTTCAACTGGTTGTCGGCCTTGAAGTACAGAATCTTGTCTTCGGTCCGGGAAGCGAAGATCGAGCGAAGCTGATCCTCCAGCGCGTTGGCGCCGCCCGCCAGGGGACGCCCATTCAGGAAATAGTGTCCACTTTGATCGATGCCCAGCACAACTTCGTTCTCACCTTCGGGCCGGGGATCCAGGTTCTTTCCCTTGGGCAGGGTGGCCTTGAACCCGGCCGCGATCAGCGGAGTCACGATCATGAAGATGATCAGGAGCACCAGCATCACGTCGATCATCGGCGTGACGTTGATGTCCGATTTGACCGCCGTCCCGCCGGCGCCGCCACTACCCGTGGATATGGCCACTGCCGGTCACCGCCTTCTGGGCC